>JAGLWX010000455.1 GCA_023133185.1 Fidelibacterota bacterium | reverse complement strand
TATCGAAAGAACGATTCCAACGATCCCTATTTTGATTACGATGATAAAAGTGTTGGTTTACAACTGAAATATGACCTGCAATGGTAATGTCCAAAGTGGTGACATCCCAATATCCCGGTATCGGTACAGTTCGTTTTGAACATAGTAAACGGGCAAGACGCTTAAATATATCCATTAAATCCGGCAGCAATATCAGAGTCGCGGTTCCCACCGGAGTATCATTTTCGGTTGCCCGGCAATTTTTTAATGAACATCTGGATTGGGTTTTAAAATCTATCAGGCGATTGAAACATCTGGAAAAATCTCAGCCGATCACCGATTTTACAAATATGACTACCCGTGAACATCGCTTGGTCTTGCGACCGGATTCATCAACACAATTGACGCTGAAAATTGCCGATGGCGCAATCCTTGTCAAATATCCGAAAACGCTTCGTGATACCGATCCGGTTCTTCAATTCGTTATTCGAAAAGGATTGATTGAAGCGTACCGTATTGAAGCGAAAAATTATTTCCCGGGTCGCGTTGCTCAATTGGCAGATCAATTTGGTTTCAAATACAAGAATGTATATATAAAAAACATGAAGAGCCTTTGGGGAAGTTGCTCATCTAAAAATAATATTAATTTAAATCTTCAATTATTGCGGTTTGATAATGAAGTGATTGACTATGTAATTTTGCACGAATTATTGCATACGCATATTAAAAACCACAGTGTTTATTTCTGGCAGGCGTTGCAGAAGCTTTGTCCTGACTATAAAAAATTGAAAAATCAATTAAAGATCCATAAACCTTATTCAGATTGAATTAGTGTATCTTTAGGAAATAAAGTCCAATAAGTCATTGATAAATATAATGATATAAATAATTGTTTTTAATATCCAGGTAATTTGATTAACATATTAAAGATTATCATTTGTTATTCCCCGATTGGACATTAAATTTTTCGTATGAGTCTCATAGAACGAGCATATTATAAGGAGAAATGGAATGAGTCGATTGGAACAATTTCTTGACCAGACCGCCTTGGAAAAGCTATCTGATTTAAATAATACGCATATAAATAATATCGTTGAATGGGTAGTTGAGTTGTGCAAACCTGCAAAGATTAGCATTATCACTGACGATAAAAATGATATTGCTTATGTTCGCAAGCTTGCGCTGGATTCCGGTGAAGAGCGCTCACTCACTATCAATGGACATACCATTCATTACGACGGATATCAGGATCAGGCGAGAGATAAGGCTCATACCAAAGTATTATTGCCGGAGGGGAAACAGCTCGGTCGGCATATTAACACAATAGACCGCAAGGAAGGGCTTAACGAAATATTCCGTCTCATGGATGGAATTATGCAGGGCAAGGAAATGCTGGTTCGTTTCTTTTGTTTAGGTCCGTTAAATTCCCGATTCTCTATTCCGGCGCTCCAGATAACCGATTCAGCCTACGTCGCTCACAGCGAGGATCTATTATACCGGTCAGGATATGAAGAATTCAGGAAGTTAAACGGCAGCCCGGATTTCTTCTATTTTATCCATTCCGCCGGTCAGTTGGATGACCGGGGACAATCCAAAAACATCAATCAGCGCAGGATATATATTGATTTGGAGGAGAATCGCGTACTCACGATCAACAATCAGTATGCCGGAAACAGCCTCGGATTAAAAAAATTAGCGTTGCGACTGGCAATCAATAAATCCAATCATGAAGATTGGTTAACCGAGCATATGTTTGTAATGGGTATCCATCCCGAGGGAAGAAAACGAACCACCTATTTTACCGGCGCATTTCCAAGCGCTTGCGGAAAGACAAGCACGGCGATGATTCCCGGTCAAACTATTATTGGCGACGATATTGCCTATTTACGGGTTTATGAAGATGGTAGTTGTCATGCCGTAAATATCGAATCGGGGATTTTCGGAATTATTACCGACGTAAATTCTGTGGACGACCCGCTTATTTATCAATGCCTTACGACGCCACGGGAATTAATATTTTCAAACATATTGATAAATGAAGAGCAGCCTTTTTGGCTGGGAATGGGCAGGGACGCGCCTGAATCCGGCGTAAACCATTCCGGAAACTGGTTTAAAGGAAAAAAAGACCACGAAGGCAACGAAATTCCGCTGGCTCATAAAAATGCACGATATACCATTCGAATGAGAGAATTGGATAATGTCGATCCGGAAGCCGAAAATCCCGATGGAGTGCAAATTGACGGAATCATCTACGGTGGAAGAGATTCAGATACCAATGTCCCGGTATGCCAGTCTCTGGATTGGGATCACGGAGTGTTTCTCGGAGCCTGTCTTGAATCCGAAACGACGGCTGCAACTTTAGGTAAGGAAGGAGTGCGGAAGCATTCTCCCATGGCGAACCTTGATTTTGTTGTAGTCCCGCTGGGAAAATATATCTCGAATCACCTTAAGTTTGGCAAGCGGTTAAAACGGAAGCCTATGATCTTTACAACCAACTATTTTTTAAAGGGCTCCGATGGGAATTATCTCACGGACAAAATTGATAAAAAGGTATGGATTCTCTGGGCGGAAGCGAGAGTCCATGGTGAAGTTGATGCCATTAAGACTCCTATTGGGTATATTCCGCTTTATGATGATTTAAAATATCTTTTTAAAAATGTATTAAAGAAGCCGTTTACAGAGAAATTATATAAACAAATATTTTCGATTCGGGTTGAAAAACTGCTCCAGAAACTGAATCGAATTGAGAACATTTACAAAGGTGAGGATGTTTTAGAAATATTTTGGGATATATTAGTTAATCAGAGAGAGCAGTTGCAAACTGCTGAGGTCAATTACCGCACCGACATGATTCAGCCTGATATGTTTATTGATACAGTCTGATTATTATCAGTTGTTTATCTTTTTAACAATAGAAATGTATTCAAATTAAAGAATAGTTAACTGTTAATACCGTAAACGATCAAAATCGAGGGATTCCGTTTCAACATTTCCATCTTGAAAGGTATTTTGAATGTTTATAATCTCTTCGATTTTCTCAAAGAATATATCAACGACCTCCGGATCAAAATGGGTTCCGCGCCCTTTTTTGATAATATCGAAAGCTGCTTCATTTGAGAAGGCTTCTTTATAAGGTCGTTTAGTGGTTAAGGCGTCAAATACATC
>JAGLWX010000454.1 GCA_023133185.1 Fidelibacterota bacterium | reverse complement strand
AGTGGTTCGCTGATTATGTAGAAACATTCCAATCAGATGTTCCCGAAGACCAATTGAACATAGATTTAAAAGATAAACACACACGGCTGGTGTGCGAGGAAATTATAGATATTGGCAGAAGCCTTGCTTTAAGTGACAGCGATCTTCGATTAGCAGAGGTAACGGCGCTCTTTCATGACGTCGGCAGGTTTGAACAATATGCCCGCTACCGCTCATTTTTAGATATGAAAACCGAAAATCACGCTCTGCTCGGTATCAGAATTCTCCATACAAACCATGTTTTAGACGCTGTAGATGAAGAGACACGCGACTTGATTTTCTATGCAATTTCTAATCATAATCGTGCATGTCTTACTTGTAATGGATCTGAAAGGCAGCTGTTCTTCACAAAGCTGCTTCGTGACGCCGATAAACTGGACATCTGGCGTGTTGTCACGGAGTATTACCATGATGATAACAGAAAACGGAATGGTGTTCTGGAATTGAATTTACCGGACACGCCGGGAATTTCGGAGGGGGTTTATAAGGATTTAATGGAAAGAAAGATAGTAAAAGCCGAACACTTGAAAAATTTGAATGATTTTAAATTGCTTCAGATCGGATGGGTTTTTGATGTAAACTTTCCAAAAACTTTGCAATTAGTTCGTGAGAGAAAATATATCGAGAAAATATATAAAGTTCTGCCTAAGTCAGATAAAGTGGCTAAGGTCTATAAAACAGTTATGGATTATTTGGAAAAGAATAATGCAGGACATCACAATTAATTTTCATCTAATTTTCCCTAAGGAAGATTATAGTTGAAAAATTCACTTAAAAAACATGCCCATCTAATTTTTTCTCGGCTTGTGAAAGCATATCCGAATGCACAATGTTCATTAAAGTTTGCCAATCCGAGAGAGTTGCTTGTTTCTACTATTCTGTCCGCTCAGTGTACCGATAGGCGGGTCAACCAAGTGACAATGAATTTATTTAAAAAATACCCCACCGCAAAAGCTTTTGCCGAGATAGACATTGACGAACTGAAAAACGACATCCGCTCCACCGGCTTCTATAATCACAAAGCCAAATCTATACAGCAATCCATGAGAGCCATCGTTGAGAAGCACAATGGAAAAGTTCCCGGTACGCTGGAAGATTTACTGAAACTAAATGGCGTCGGTCGAAAAACCGCCAATGTCGTTCTCGGCGACGCGTTCGGCATTCCGGGTATAGTCGTAGATACTCATGTCAAACGACTCTCCAACCGGATGGGTCTTACAAAGAATTCCGACCCGGAGAAAATTGAGCGGGACCTGATGAATCTTTTCCCGCCGGAGCAGTGGACATTATTAGGGCATTTGATGATAGATCATGGACGCGCTGTTTGTGTTGCCCGCAAGCCCAAATGCCCGGATTGTTCTTTAAATGATATCTGCCCGTCGGCGGAAATAACTCAAAGGTAGGCTATATGAAGACTGAAGAATTAATTCATCAACTATTGATAAATATTGGAGAAAATCCCGAGCGGGACGTTCTCAATAAGACCCCCGAAAGGGTCGCTGAATTCTGGGGATACGCAACCCGGGGTTACAAAGTTGACATCGACGCCTTGCTCAAAGAATCGGTCAGCAATGATAAATACGACCAGATGATCCTAGTAAAAGATATCGATTACTATAGTCTCTGTGAACATCATCTGGTGCCCTTTTTCGGCAAAGCTCATATCGCCTATATCCCCGATGGAAAAACTATCGGATTAAGTAAAATCCCCCGAATTGTGGACGCCTTCGCCCGCCGCCTCCAGATTCAGGAGCGCCTGACCAATCAAATCGCTGAAACCATTCAAAATATTCTAAAACCGAAAGGGGTTGCTGTAGTCATTGAAGCCACCCATCTTTGCATGCAGATGCGAGGTGTGGAAAAACACAATTCGGTGGTTACTACCAGCGCTATGTTCGGTGTCTTTCGGGAAAATGAACGCACCCGTATGGAATTCCTGGACTTAATTAAAA
>JAGLWX010000453.1 GCA_023133185.1 Fidelibacterota bacterium | reverse complement strand
CTGGTTCCCATGCTGGAAAATGCCGGCGCTAATGTGTTTATCCCCAGAGAGCGGGATCTTCAGACTCATGAAGTCATTGTAGATAATGATTTATCAAGCGCGTCTGGCAGCTATTTTGAAATCTCATCGGATACAAGCATCACATTTCAATCGGCGCCTGACTCGTCGGGATTTGCGATCGGAAACCCACCTTATGAAACCGGCGTCAATCCCTTTCGACAGGGTTCATATCGATATATTGCATCGGACACGACTGCTACGGCTGAAATTCAGTTTATACCCGAAATTCCTGAGGATGGCTATTATGCGGTAACCATCGCTTATAAATCTTTGGATCACAGTGTTGAGGACGCCTATTACACTGTTTGTCATCTCGGTGGGAAAACGGAATTTCTGGTCAACCAGCAGATCGGCGGGGGTACCTGGATATTTCTGGGAAAGTTTCAGTTCCGTGCCGGCAGGAATCCGGAAATCGGCAAAGTTGTATTGACCAACCGGAGCCGGCAGGCGGAATCAATCGTCACAGCCGACGCCGTGCGTTTCGGTGGCGGAATGGGCAATATTTCCCGGGAAGGACAGATCAGCGGACGACCACGATATGTCGAAGGCGCCCGCTATTATTTGCAGTATGCCGGTATGCCCGACACGCTGGTCTATAATCTGAATGGCGATTCCATCGATTACAATGATGATTATCAATGTCGCGGAGAGTGGGTGAATTATTTAAGGGGAGTGCCTTTTGGACCGAATAAAAAGCGTGATGAAAAAGGTCTGGGAATACCAGTTGATCTGTCGCTGGCGTTTCATACCGACGCCGGCAGAACCCGCACCGGGATTGTGGTTGGAACACTCTCGATTTATAACACCGACGGAGCGGATAGCACGTTAAAATTTCCCGATGGTCAGTCGCGTCTGGCGAATCGTGATCTTGCCGACATTCTGCAAACTCAGATCGTTGATGATATTCAGGCAAAGTATGATCCCCTGTGGAATCGCCGGGCGCTGTGGGATCGTGGTTACAGTGAAGCATGGCGTCCGAATGTACCGTCGGTCCTGCTGGAATTGTTATCGCACCACAATTATCTGGATATGAAATTCGGAAACGATCCCCGCTTTCGTTTTGACGCGAGCCGGGCAATTTATAAAGCCTTTTTACGGTTTATGGCAACCCAATATCAAACCGATTATGTTGTTCAGCCACTGCCGGTAAGCTATTTTCAGGCTGAATTTGTAAACGGTAATAACGTAGCGTTACGCTGGAAACCAGTGATTGACCCTCTGGAAATTACCGCTATGACGGATAAGTATATCCTTTATACTCGATTAGACGACAAGGATTTTGATAACGGGAAATTGGTAAATAGTAATAATGTTACCTTGCGGAATATTCGACCGGGAGTGATTTACAGTTTTAAGGTGACCGCAGTTAATGACGGAGGTGAAAGTTTCCCATCGGAGATACTGTCGGTTTGTTATCTTGACGGTAGTGAAAAGCCGGTCTGTATTGTTAATGGATTTGACCGGGTTGCGCCTCCGGCAACATTAGAAACCGATGAATATCTGGGCTTTGCCAATTTCTGGGACCAGGGTGTCGCGGACGGTTATGAACTGGCGTTTACCGGCGACCAGTATGATCTTTCAGCGGATTCTCCCTGGCTGGATGATGATTCACCAGGACACGGCGCCAGTAATGCCGATTATGAATGTACAGTTGTTGCGGGAAACACCCATGATTTTGTTTATACTCACGGGAAGTCGATCCGATCTGCGGGATACAGTTTTGTATCTGCCGGTGATGAAGCCGTAATGGACGGCGCTGTGGACCTGGCAAAATATGATATTGTGGATATTATTATGGGGGAAGAGAAACTGACCGAAGGACCCAAACCTTTTCTGGAGAAACAGTTTGAGGTTTTTCCCGTTCCATTACAGGAATCACTGAAAATATACTGTCAATCAGGCGGCAGTATATTCATTTCGGGGGCATACATCGGAACGGATCCCTTTGTTAATGTTCAGGACGATTCTGCGTCGATCAACTTTGTTCAAAGTAACTTAAAATACAAATGGCGGACTGACCATGCGGTTAAAACCGGGGGCGTCTATTCTGTTGATTCACTATTTATGCCGTTTGGAAATTCATTTGAATTCAACACCCTGCTAAACCCGAGTCTGTATGCGGTGGAATCACCGGATGCGATCGAACCGGCGGACACAACAGCCGTAACAATTCTCCGGTACAGGGAAAACAATACCAGCGCGGCTGTCGGTTTTAAAGGAGATTACAGCGTGGTTGCTTTTGGATTCCCTTTCGAGACGATCCCGGATCAGGGAAAAAGGGACGAAGTGATGCAGGCAATTCTGAATTATTTAAAAAAGTAATAGTGATGGAATCGTAAAAAGTAATCATACATGTCCGGCAGCTGCCGGACAAATATAATCACTTGTCATATTGCTTTTACTGATTTCGGTTATAATTGAATCGATTTTGATATTTGTCATTTTGTAGAGTGGTTTTGGAGTTTCTTTTTCACCTGTGCAGGCGATTTACATACCGATAATAATTGCAAAAAGGATTGGTATTTTTTTAGCAGTTGTATTTTCCTTTCAAACTGTGATATGCATTTTTACATGCCCCAAAAGTTTAAAACTGGTTAAAATATTGTGACATAAGCCATCTCCTCTGCTGATTTAATCCCATCCAGATGGGTTCAATTCCCCGACCCTTGGGTCGTTTCGATCATTCAAACTCATCTAAGGTACCCCCGTTGCTTGCGGCGGGGCTGTTCATTTAATCTTTATTCAATCCAATGATTATATGTCGGGTCCCAAATTACCGGAGATCTTTCTTCTCTTTCCGATATACAAATAGGCAGAAGGAACTTCTCCAATTTCTCCACGATTTCCGAAAAAGATAAATGACAATCAATTTTATTACGATTTAAAAATGCTTTCCATTGCACATTCTTTGACTCGTCCAATTTATAATCAGCGCTAAAAACAATTTCATAGTCCCGGAGAAGTGTTGAACGATTTTTAAAGGTCGTAAATATTGCGGCTTTCAGCTGCTGATAATTGAATTCGGAATTATTCGAAATATACCAGATATCATAAAAATCTTTCATTCGGCTGGTTAAAAAATTGTACTTAACTATTGCTTCAAATTTTTCAGCAATTGCGCTCTTATAGATGCAGCCAGACCTTTTGTATGTTTTTTCTTATTTCTTATTAACCAACCAGAGCTTTAAGATATGGCAGCATAATGGTTTTTACCTGGCAAATTTCAGCATATTCACGAAGGCGATTAATGTTTACATCTTTCTGTTTTAGATAAGTTTTCAGGGCTTC
>JAGLWX010000452.1 GCA_023133185.1 Fidelibacterota bacterium | reverse complement strand
TGCACTTAGTAGTTGAATTCACGAACTAAAAAAGTCCCTGTAATTAAAATAAATTGATACAACATATATCAATTAGAAATAAACATTAAACAGTAGGTCTAAATATTTTATTGACTTTCGCGATGATATAGTTGAAATTATGAATGAATTTATATTTATGAATATTTATTCATTTTGAGATCAAATTGTTTTCTGAATATTGGACAAATAGGGAATTTTAAGTAATGTTCGATGTGGTAATTATCGGTGCCGGTATTTGCGGAACCTTTATCGCCCGTGAATTGGCGCGCTATAAATTACGGATTGCATTAATCGACAGGGCCAATGACGTATCCAATGGCACTACCAAAGCCAACAGCGCTATCATCCACGCCGGTTACGATCCTGAACATGGAACACTGATGGCAAAGCTAAACGCCAAAGGTAATCCAATGTTTGATGCCGTTTGTAATGACCTAGATGTGCCTTTTCGGCGAATTGGTTCTCTTGTGCTTGCCTTTAACCAGGATGATTTGCACACAATTCAAAAACTCTACGAGCGTGGTATTCAAAACGGCATTATGGATATGGAGCTTATCAACCGGGATCAATTGCATAATCTTGAGCCACAAATTCACCAGGAAACGGTTGGGGCACTTTTTGCAAAGACAGCAGGAATCATCGGTACTTGGGAACTTGCTATCGCACTGGCTGAAAATGCGATGGACAATGGTGTTGAACTGTTTTTAAACCGCGATGTTCAATCCATTCACAAAGAAAACAGTGTTTTCAAGGTTACAACCCCAAATTCAACTTTCCGTTCCAAGGTTGTCATTAATTGTACCGGTGTTCATGCTGATAAAATCAATAATATGATTGCGACTCCAGCGTTTAAAATCAGACCACGCAGGGGTGAATATTATGTACTGGATAAAACGGCAAGCGATATTGTTCATCATGTTATTTTTCAACCTCCGAGAAAACTGGGAAAAGGTGTATTAATCACTCCCACTGTACATGGGAATGTCTTGGTGGGTCCAAATTCTGATTATGTTCTTCATGATGAAGCATTAGAAACTACGGCAAGCGGGCTGGACTTTGTCAGGCAAATGAGTTTGAGAAGCCTTAAAAACATTCCTTTCAACAAGACAATAAATATGTTTGCCGGATTACGTGCCGAACCGGATACTGGCGATTTCATTATCGGCGAATCACCGGACGTGAAGGGGTTTATCAATGTTGCCGGGATTAAATCACCGGGACTTTCGGCGTCTCCGGCAATTGCAGAATTAGTCGTTGAGCTAGTTGATCAAACCTTACCCGCACTTAAGCTAAACACCAATTTCAAAGTAACCCGGAAAAAAGTTTATCATTTTGCTGAGATGAGTAACACTGAAAAGTCCGCATTGATCAGCAGAGATCCGCGATATGCCAGAATTATCTGCCGTTGTGAAAATATTACCGAAGGTGAAATTGTCAACGCTATCCATCGCAATGCCGGTGCTACGACCGTTGATGGTGTTAAAAAAAGAGTCCGGCCTGGCACTGGTCGCTGTCAGGGAGGATTCTGCATGCCGCGGGTCATAGAAATTCTCGCCCGGGAGCTCAACCATGAGATGTCCGAAATTTTAAAAGACGAGCTGGATTCACAAATTATTACAGGCACAACAAAAACAACTGAAATTGTTGAACGTGAAGAACTAACTGTTGCTTAGAAGATTAAGGAAAAGAAATGCTGGATTATGATTTAGTTGTCATCGGCGGCGGACCTGCGGGATTAGCAGCTGCGATTGAAGCCCGGAAAAATGGAATTAAAGATATCCTGATACTGGAGCGCGACGTTGAACTGGGTGGCATTTTACAGCAATGCATTCACACCGGCTTTGGTTTACATATATTTAAGAAAGAGCTGACCGGTCCCGAATATGCACAGCTGTTTATTAATGAATTGTCCGAACTGGGTATCGAATATAAAATCGATACTATGTTAATCAACATTTCCGATATCAAAACAATAACCGCTGTAAATAAAAAAGAAGGGCTAATCACTGTTATGGCAAATGCCATTATTTTAGCCATGGGTTGTCGTGAACGAACCCGTGGGGCAATCATGATTCCTGGAACCCGCCCCGCAGGAATCTTCACTGCCGGGACGGCACAGCGATTCCTAAATATTGAAGGCTATATGGTTGGCAAGCGAATAGTTATCTTGGGATCCGGAGACATCGGTCTGATAATGGCGCGTCGCTTAACTCTCGAAGGAGCCAAAGTGCTGGCTGTTGCAGAGCTAATGCCCTACTCCAGTGGTCTGACCCGCAATATCGTTCAATGCCTGCATGATTATGACATACCCTTATTACTGAGCCATACTGTTACAGACATTAAAGGGCAAGATCGTGTTGAAGGAGTCAGTATTGCAAAAGTAGATGAGCATTTAAAGCCAATCGTTAATACTGAAAAGTATTATGAATGCGACACTCTCCTGTTATCAGTCGGATTAATCCCGGAAAACGAATTGTCTCTTCAGGCAAATATTCAAATGGATCCAAGGACCGGTGGTCCCGCAGTTAATGAAAGTATGGAAACGAACGTTGAAGGTATATTTGCATGTGGTAACGTAGTCCATGTTCATGATCTGGTGGATTATGTCACCGAAGAAGCCCGCAAAGCCGGTGAGAGTGCTGCCCATTACATTTTTGAAGAAATAAATGAAAAAATACCTTCGGTTCCGGTGGTACCGGAAAAAGGGGTCATCTATGTCATTCCTCAGACCATCCGGATTGATAATCTAAATGGATCGCTGGATTTACTGTTACGTGTAAACAGTGTTTACCGGAATGCAAAAATCTGTGTTCTGGCAGATGGAAAAATCATCAAAGAGATCAAGCGTCCATACCTTACACCCGGTGAAATGGAGAGAGTCCGAATCAATTCGGATCTCATGAAAAGTATAAATCCCAAACAGATTTCCCTAAATGTTGATGGGGAGAAAACTCATTATGCAATCTAAAGAAATTATATGTACGGCATGTCCAATCGGATGCCGATTAACAATATACCGCGATGAGGCTTCGGAAAACGGATTTCAGGTTGAAGGCAGTACCTGTAAACGTGGTATTAGCTACGCTATCGCCGAAATAACCGATCCCCGCCGGATTTTGACATCAACAGTCAGAGTAATCAACTCAACTTATAAACGTCTCCCGGTCCGGACCGGAGAGGCGATTCCGAAAGATAAAATATTTCAATGTATGGATGAGATCAATCGAATTGAAATTAAATGTCCGGTTAAAATGGGTGATGTTCTGATAGAAAATATTGCTGAAACCGGAATCAATCTGATCAGTTCCAGAAATTTATAACGGAATAATTACACCTCGTTTAATAAGTCCCGATTGATTATTATGAACGACCCCAATGCAAACATCGAGGATTTATTCTGAGTAAACCAAAACGGAAAGAACATTAAATGAATCTACAATGCTCAAAGTAATATTTTAATTTCTATATCCCAGTAGGAATGTATCCAACATCCACCTGTTTTCGCAGGTAACATCGCCAATTAACCATGTTTTACAATGAAGAACTAACTCCAATTTTTATATTTTTATCACTCATAATGACTTTTTCTCCTCAACAAACTCTCGATTCGAGAGTTTATACTTGGAAACTAATAAGAGAATGATCCAATAACTTTTATTGAAGTAAAGACACAAGGAAATTTTGGATTTAACCTTAAGATTACGGAGGATATCTTAAACTAAATTAATATTATCGCACTTGTCATTGCTTAGAGTAGTATCCGAATACCTTAATTGGTCATATAATAAATATGATTTAAAAAACCATCCGAAGAATTATTCAAAAAAATTACCGGTCTGTTACCGGTATTTACCGGTAATATTCAGCAATATTTGATAATCTGAAGGTTTTTCAGAAGTATTAAAAATATAGTTTTCTCGACGGGAGAAACATTCGTACCCCGAGCAGGACTCGAACCTGCAACCCTCTGCTTAGAAGGCAGATGCTCTATCCATTGAGCTATCGGGGCAATTGTCAAAAATGAATGTTCGTAGATTTTCGGAAATATGAAAAACTGCGGCTCACGGTGGAAATAAACTGTTGTGTATGTCGGGGTGGCAGGATTCGAAC
>JAGLWX010000451.1 GCA_023133185.1 Fidelibacterota bacterium | reverse complement strand
ACGGTTTTCCCAGTTTTGGTGTGATCCCAAGAAATTGAGGAATATAAGCGTTCTGATTCTTTGATCCCCAGCTATAATGCTGAATGGGATTGTGCAGTAAAAACGGTCTTGAAAATATATCGGTCATTTGTACGGTCCTTATCCTGGAAAAAATTAGAGTATTGTTATGCACGGGTATAAATAATTAAGTAACACCTGATAAAATACGGATAAAAATTGATAAATTCCGCTAAGAACTGTTAAAAAGAGGAAAGGGGCTGTTTTATTAAACAGCCCCGGAGGATTTATGGTGGGAGTGTGGGTCTTAGATATTGAGCAAATAACTGAGTTTTGCAAAGATTTTGTTACGAAGCAGAAGAACTTTCAAAATGCTTATTGTTGTAATTGTTTTCAAAAATTGCTCGGGTTTTTAATCTGTACATTTTGTAAGACTTTACAAATGATGAAAAAGTTGTCCTGATTGAACTATTTTCCATCAGAATTTAAAGACGAACCCACTCTCGATGGAATATCTGAAGCGATCTATTTTTTAAATTATTGTAACACAGCTGCAAACATGTCAGGTTTTATTATTTCCTTTTGGTATCAACCCAACCTTCAGAAGGTTTCTGACCCCGAAGAGAAATTATAAACATTAACCACTTAATTTATTGAGTGGATTTGATGCGCCCGGCAACGCAAACCGCTTGTCCCCCTGGGGAATTTATTCGGTGAAGTACACCGATTGTAAGTTAAAATACACACCAAGTTACATCCCCCTTTTATTCCCCTCTAATAAGTTGAACGAAGAGAAATCCCGATCTTCGGGGAAAGGTGTCCGGCAGCTGTCGGATGGTTAATGTTTTTCCGCCGCCGAGCCCCAGAACAAGACTAAACCTTATCCCCTTTATATGAATGAATAGTTACAAATTATTTTGCTTTGTTGGAAAATAAGAATCAGAGCGGACACCGGTAATATTCGAAAGCGTAACCGGTATTATTCCAGTTGTCGAATTTGCGGACAACGTGACTATTTTTAGTGAAATGCAGGCTGACGCCCTCCATGACATGTCCAGACATGTATAAATAACCCTTACGCCTTAGTGTATTCTGATATACCCGCTTAAGCATTTTTGCGATGCCAATGTTCCGTTTATCCTTTTTAACGACATAAGCATAGGTGTAGATCGTGTTGCCCTTCCCCAGATTATCGTCGTATTGCGCCCAGGCTTCTTTGGCAAAATTTTCAATAGGCGAACCAACGATAAACCCTTCAATATCGTCTCTGTAGCGAATGACAAAGGGCATGGTCTTGGGATAGTTGAAATATTTTTTAATGGAACTGCGGTTAAAGCGGGCATTACTACCGAAATTATCCACGAGGGTTTCCGAAATCTTAACAATTTTTCCATATTCAGCTTCACCCAGGTGTTCCACGAGTTCGATTGAAATTCCGTCGGGCGTCGATGCCAGAACTCTACTCTGTGTCTCGGATAGGGATATTTCGAAAAGGTCGCGGGTGTTTTTATCCATTACAGGTGATAATATAGTAATAATTTAACATTTTCAGGAAGTTGTTTTTCATTACTTGACAAAAATTCATCAGATACCCAGCCATTCCGGTAGTGAGTAAAACGAGTTTCTGTTCGTGATATGGTAGATTTGAAGCCCCAATTTTCGGGCGGGAAGGATATCGGAAACTTCCGAATCGCCGACCATAAGTGTCCTTTCCGGTTCGGCATTATGCTTATTCAGGATGTGCTTGAAACCTTTTATACCGGGTTTTATGTACTCTAATTTTTCTCTTCGCGGCAGATCCAGCTTTCCTGCATCTGTATAAGTAAAGCGTCTTTCTTCGGGGAAAAGCGTGTCCAGACCGAGCCGTTTCAGAATTCTCCGGCTGACTTTTGCGTTATTTGTGGTGTATAAAAACAGGGGGTATTCGGCATGAATTCGCTGAATAACCCGGACGCATTTCGGATCGGGCTGAATATAATGATCGATATCAAGCACCTGATCGACCTCATTTTCAAATTCATCGAAACTGACGTCATAATAGTACAACAGGGTCAGGGTGCTTGTGGGTTTACCATTGATTACCGAGTGCAATTCTTCCTTCCTGTTCAGAAATTCTTGCTCAACTTCAGCAAGATCGCAACCGGTTTTCCTTGCCAGCAATTGAATCGCCGCCCTTGGATAACTCATATCCATGTCTTTATTAGCAGGATACAGGGTTCCGTCCAAATCAAATATTATCAGATCGAGATTGCGCTTCATAGTATTTCCGGCATAGTTCTGCTATTATAAACAACGGCGCTAAGTTATGAGATTACAGACTGGATAACAATTATAAATTATGGGTAAATGTAAAACCTCAGTTGTGGGTTGAACGTTATCATTCGGTAGTGGAGTGTTGGAGGAAAAATCAACGCTCTGACAAAATATTCTTGAGAGTTGAAAGCATCCGCCTGGTATGGCTTCCCTGCCAGTAGATCTTCCCGCAGACCGGACATCGAAAAAAGGTGTCATGAGATTGCCAGGACTTTTCGGGTACAATGTCTTGCACCTCTTTTTTAGAAACAGGTATAACCGGTTCATTGCATTTCAGGCATCTGCAAAAAAATCTTTCGGGATTTATTTCAAGATCGCGTTCTTTGATAACAAAGGCAAGTTGTTCGCGAAAATGATTTGGTTTAATAAGAAGGTATTGCAGTGGATTATGTTGGCGGATGTAACGGGAATTACGGGTCAACAGAATTCGGTCAGGGATATCAAGCTCAAGTTGATTGTCCGAATTTCTCAGGGGAGGATAGATCGTGTCATACCCTGCCATTCGCAGGTATTTCGCCAATTTTCCCAGCATATTATCGGCGATGAATTTCATATAGCAAACATGTGACAATTCAATCAAATATGCAAATGTGATTAATGTTTTTAATAGTGATTCCTTATTGAAAAAATCCTAAAATAATTGTACCTTCCCGTGCCATGAAATACAATGATTATTTTAACCACTGCATTCAGACAAAAGGATCGTTTCTGTGTACGGGAATTGACCCGGATCCGGAGAGATTACCCGCTGGATTTTCCAAGGACATACAGGGTGTTTATAAATTTGTACGGGAAGTAATCCAGGCAACTGCCGACCTGACGCCTGCTTATAAATTCAATCTTGCATTTTTTGAATTGTGGGGCTGGCGGGGAATCCAGGTTCTCGAACGTCTGGTCAGCGAAGTGCCGGATGACATTTTACTGATCGCCGATGCCAAACGAGGTGATATCGGGAACAGCTCGAAGTTTTATGCCAAAGCGCTATTGGAGACGATGCCCTTTCATTCGGTGACGCT
The DNA here is from genome assembly GCA_023133185.1 of Fidelibacterota bacterium. GTDB lineage: Bacteria > Fidelibacterota > UBA2242 > UBA2242 > UBA2242 > UBA9312. Next base: position 215 of record JAGLWX010000451.1, on the reverse strand, counting down.
AAGCCCTTACTTGGGATCCGACAGTATTTTGCCGTTTATTGAGGATGAATCCAAAGGGGCGTTTGTGCTTTGTGTGACGTCCAATCCCTCGGGTCGCGAACTTCAGGAACATGGCGGTGAATCACCGTTATATCTCAAAACCGCTGAAATCGTCCGCAACATGAATCAAAAGAAGAACCTGGGATTGGTAATGGGCGCCACAAAGCCGGAACAAT
>JAGLWX010000450.1 GCA_023133185.1 Fidelibacterota bacterium | reverse complement strand
TTTTTCTGTGCTTCATCGATTTTTGCCAAACGTTCTATCACATTGCTAAATGTTTCATTGGTCTTTTTGAAACCTTCGCTAAGGTTTTCCTGGACTTTCGTATTAATGGCGTCAAGGCTTGTTTCAACTTTTAAAATAAGTTTATCAAAATCCTTCGTAAGTCCCTTTTGGAAGAAGTCTTTAAAACTATTTAAGTCTTCGGTGGTACTTTTACTGGATTCGCTCAGCGCTTTCGTCAGATCGGTCTTGAATACGCCAAATTTCTCGATTAATTCCTGAATCTGCGCCATTATTCTCTGAGTAAAATCGGTAAATTGTTTTTGAACGGATTCCGCTATCTTCGCCTGCAAGAGATCAGGAAATACCAGCAATTTTGATTCAAAAGACAGCGTTTTATCTTTCAGCTCTTTTAATATTTCAATATCCCGGTCACTTGATTTTTTCGTTAACTGTCGAATAACAATCACTTGCAGCAGGAGGATAAATAAACCAATTATGATTATGATGATTTCCATTAATATTCCTTCATTTCAATTTTACTAACGATAAGATAACATTATTTTTGCATAAAGTATATAAGACCGACTTTTATTGCATCGACTTAAAGTAATTTATTATAAGGACGTCATTATAACGTTAATTATCAACGATTATCCAATATGTTACAGTACAGTCTTCTCGAGAATTACTTCAATGAGTCAATCAACCATGAATGATATCTATTGTCAACTTCACTGCATTCAAGCGCCAATATTTCCGGGACCTCATAGAGATGCAGCGATTTTATTTCTTTTTTCAATTTGTCAAACAGATTGCGTTTTGTTTTGATCAGGCAGAGAAACTCCTGCTCTTCTTCGATATTGTTTTTCCAGCGATATATGCTTGTCATGGGTCCCAATATTTGAACGCATGCCGCTAATTTCTTTTCAACTAAATGTTTTGAAATCTTAAGTGCATTAGCATGTGAATCAACGGAAACAAATACCTGAAACATCTTATGTTTTTGCACTTTTGTCATATAATAATTAGAAAAATATTGTTGCTCCGATTAAGAATTTACTCCCACCGGCTTCATTTTTATTGCCGGTAGCCAAAATACTCATTCCTCCGTCAAACATCAGGTTGATTTTGTCTAATGGTTTGAAACTTATTATGAAATCCATAAAAGCGCCATTTAAGCTTTCCTCTTCAGTATATTCATCACCCCTATAGCTGTCCCATATTATTGATACTATATTTATACGCGTATATCCGGTATTCAAAGAGACACTAATTTTACCGGATCCCAGGCTTGTGATTTGAGTTCCAATTTTATTTAATACATAAATACTTTCAACCTGGTCTTCGCTATAACCACCTTTATGAGTCAATAATGCAAACATAGATTGTATGCCGGCATAAAGTCCAATATAACCAAGTTTTGTCTCTTTAAGAAAAAGGGTCGCCGAAGCGCCTACTGATGGACAGATTGTACCGTCATAGTTTTCATTTAAATCTTCGTTAGTTAATTTATAGACGCCGATTTCAGACCGTAACATAATTTTTACAGGACGCTTTTTGGGGAGACTTGCCGGTTGAGTTACAGGCTGTTTTTGTACATCCTTTATCTGCTCCTGTGCTACAATTGCCCTTTCCTTAGGCTCCGGCTGCTTAACAGGTTCCTGAAATTCAGTTATGATATCCGTTTCAATGATCGATTCTTCATCTTTCATCCCACTAAGTTCGTTGGAAACGACTCTCATACCATATTTCAGCAAATCTTCAATTCTTCCTTCGTGATCGTAGGTTGCCGTTCCTAATATTTCACCCGTTTCGACATTGATTAACCGAACTGAAATTGAGTACATTGATCCAAACTTGCTTACACTGCCGCCGACCATCTGATCGACGCCGAGTAAGCGACCGATTTCCACCATGCATTCTGTTGACGTACATTCGGATAATTGAAAGCCCTGCTCATCAATGATTTCCCCCATCATGTCCCGTTCGACTACTCTATATCGTCCGGTTTGAAACAGCTCGTGCCTCAGTCTGTCGGTCAGGATACTCGCCTCTAATTCAGTTAAACCTTTCCCCTCTAAATCGAGCACCGCGACAGAGATTTGAGCATAAATCAAAGTTGAAAATAAAAGAATTAGTCCTAAAACGAATTTTTTCTTCAAACGAAACTCCTCAATTGTCATTTAATTATGCTAATGTTGAAATTTATAAAACTGAACGGATAATTAAAGCAAATAATAAAAGATTTTGATTAAAATGTAGTTGGTGATTTATCGATTAAATAGAGTTTGTCCATTTCGAAGACATCTCTTTGAGACAACCCCGTTTCCGCCAAATTCAAAGAGACAAAATTCTTTGTAACGACGTAACTACCCAGCCATATAAAGTAAGTAAGTCTTATTCTCGTTTCGGGTTTGTGATATGGAATTCCCCCTTAGAAGGGGGAATAAAAGGGGGATGTAATTTGGTTTGTATTTCAAATTCCAAAACAAGGAGTATAAAAGAGGTTATTCCTTCGGTGGATAGAGTAACACACCCCGTCCTTCGGA
>JAGLWX010000045.1 GCA_023133185.1 Fidelibacterota bacterium | reverse complement strand
TGTAAAAGTCAATGCCATCGAAATTCTGCGCAGAGAACTCGACCCGGCGCGTAGGCGGAAACCTTTGAGAAAGGGATTTATGATGATCGGTGGCGGCGTTGGCGACAGTTACCAGCCCGTCGAAAAGCAGTGCCGGATAAGTCGAAAGGCGCTTGAACTGATCGCCGAATACCAATTCCCCGTGCATATCCTTACAAAATCAACTCTCGTAAAACGTGATATTGATGTACTGAAAGCCATTAATGAAAAGAACCGTGCTATTGTCAGTTTCAGTTTTTCGTCTGTCGATGATGACATCAGCGCTCTTTTTGAGCCTGGAGTTCCGCCTCCTTCTGAGCGGCTGGAAACTATAAAATTTTTCAAACAGGAAGGCATTGCCTGCGGGATGTACCTGATGCCGGTTATTCCATTCATTACCGATAACCCCCAACTCATGGAAGATGCGGTAAGAAGCGCCCGTGATACGGGTGTGGATTTTATCAACTTTAGCGGAATGACTCTCAAAGACGGTCGTCAGAAAGATTATTTCATGCAGACCATTACCGAACACTATCCCGATCTGACCAGCTCATACCGGAAGATTTATAAAAGTGATAAATGGGGACAGGCGTCGGGTGAATATTACCAATCAATTCATCAGACATTCAGCACGATCATTGATCAATATAAAATACCGAGCCGCATGCCGCTCCGGCTTTTCAGCGATCAAATCGATAAAAATGACCTGGTCGTGGTACTGCTGGATCACATCGACTATTATCTGAAACTTTCCGGAAACCGATCTTCCTACGGCTATGCATCCTATGTAATCTCCCAAATAAAAGAGCCGCTAATATCAATGAGAGGATCATTCTGTCAAATGAAGGGAATCGGACAAAGTATCGAACGGGTCATCCATGAGATACTCGATACCGGTTCATCATCTCTGTATGAACGATTATCGGGCAATTTGTGAGAAATTGTCGATCTTCAAAAAATGGCGTATATTTTCAAGAGGTTTTATGAATTCCAGAGCAAACACCAGAAAAACATTGATACTTGTATTGAGCGATTCACTTTCCGGCATTCTCATTGGGTTAACCTTTTTCGGAAAAGCAGTGTTCAATTATCATCACGCATTTCAGGATAAGTAACATTGAACATTTATTGTAACCGCTCACGGAGTAATGTTCGTCAGATGCCGGATACTTTCGGCAGAGTAGTGGAGTAATGGTTGAGGATGGTGGAGAAAGTGCGAAAGTGTGAAAGTGAGAAAGTGAGAAAGTGAGCAGGTGAGATAGAAAAAAGAATAAAGGAAAAGATACAATATCATTGGCAATTAGAAGTTTATAAAATGTCAATTACGGCTGCGATGAAGATTTTTAAGATATTAAAAATTTTTCCAAAGGAGGAGAAATACTTTTACCCTATAGCAAACAACCCAAAACCGTGGTTGTTAAAGGCAAAAATGAGTAGGTGAGATATTGTTAATTAGTTCAATGGTTTACACAGCAACTCTCTTTTCTTTCCCACTTTCATACTTTCTCACTTTCTCACCTGCTCTAGAGAACAAGAGGTCAGGAAACTTAATGATTCTCCAAATGAGTCGGGATCGAGATCCATAAACGGTTACCATTTATTAAATGAACCTGTATAAAAAAACATTCAGATTGCTCCGGGATATCTACCGATTTAGCCAGATTTATGGTTTAAGAATTATTCCGAGAGTGATTTTCGGACACTCATTGTTAAAACTTAAAATTCCCGGTCAGCGCTATGTTGTTTATTCCAGAAAACGCAGCTCCGACACACCCACATTCAGACAGATATTCATTAACCGGGAATATGATTATGACATCCCGGATTTCAAGCCGAAAACCATTGTGGATATCGGCGCATACAA
>JAGLWX010000449.1 GCA_023133185.1 Fidelibacterota bacterium | reverse complement strand
TGAAACGAATATTTCTTATGCCCTTTCTGAAGAAGCGAAAGTGAATTTAGTGATTGTGGATTTACTGGGTAGAGAATTAAGACAATTAATCAATAATGAAGTACGGTCAGAAGGTAGTTATATAGTGAAATGGGACGGTACAAATGATAATGGTTTCAGTTTATCCAGCGGTGTTTATTTTGTTGTAATGAAGGCGAAGGGAACTGTGGATATGCAAAAAATGGTGCTGTTTCGTTAAGCTGATATGGAGATATATGGAGTGAGACAATATGGAGTGAATTGACTGCGTCAATTCATGCATCAACTTTTATATGGAGTGAATTGACTGCGTCAGTTCATGCATCAACGCAGTTGATGCACTCCAAATTCACTCCAAAAAATGCACTCCAAATAAGAAACCCCATCACATTTTTTTAACCACTTCAATGGTTTATTGAATAATAAAACAGGACTCGTATAAATATGCTTCGCAGTAATGGAAGTAAGTCAGATAATCCCAACGGGATTGAACGTGAATAACATCAGACGAAGTCTGGTGAGAAGCAACCGTCCCCAAAGACAAAACACCGGAGGTGTTTAACTTGATAAGCATGAAATCATTTTAGTGAAATCAGATGTATGTAGTTCAACCCTTGCAGGGTTGGGGACTTTGTTGGATGTACTTCGGTCAATAGGTTACACCTATTGTTATTCATGTTCAACCCTTGCAGGGTTTATAAGAGATTATACATATACAACCCCAGGGTTATGCTCCTTACGATCAGCTGCCGCTGATGGTCATCTCTTTCATTTTAAATGTCGGCGCCGCTTTGCTGGTACGAAATTCCAGATCGTTGCCGATCATGGAGATGTTCTGCATCATTTCCAACATATTGCTCGCCACAGTGAATTCCTGGACGGGATAAGTGAGTTTTCCGTCTTTGATCCAGATACCCGTAGCGCCGCGGGAATAATCGCCGGTGACATAGTTAACGCCGACCCAATCTACGCTGGTCAGATATAGCCCGTTTTTCACCGAGGCAATGATATTCTCCGGAGGAATAATGCCATTCTGCATGTAGAAGTTTGACGTATCCGATGAAGGATTGGAACTGACGCCTCTGGATGCAGAACCCGTTGTTGGATGACCCAATTTCCGGGCGGAATAGCAGTCGCAGAGATATGTTTTCAGGACGCCTTTATCGATGACTACGTTTTTACGGCTGGGCAGACCTTCATCGTCAAACAGGCGCGAACCCAAGCCGTATTTAAATAAACCGTCATCGATGACCGTCACCTGATCGACTGCAATTTTTTCGTTCAGTTTATCAATAAGAAAGGAATTCTTAGAATAGATAGCGTCACCGATCAGCGTCTGCGCAAGAATATTGAGGAAATCTCTGCCTGCGATCGGATCGAAAACCACCGGGACTTTTTGGGTTTTGGGTTTTATGCCGCCGATTTTACGCAAGGTGCGCTGAGCCGCCACATCGGCAATCTTTCCAATCGGGTCAAGGCGGTCGAAAAAGCGACTGCTTGAAAACCAGTAATCCGTTTGCTTGACGTTGTTCTTTTCGGCGACCAGAGATAAACTTATCGAATAGGATGTGTAGTGTTGTTCGCCAAAAAATCCTTCGGAGTTTGCCAAAACAACATGAACACGCGAATCGCTCCATACTGCGCCGTCGGAATTAGTGATTAGCGGATCTTTCGCCATACCGGTTTTTTCCATTTCTTGCAGCATTTTAATTTTTTTATCAGTGCTGATGGATTCGATCTTTTGGTCGAATTGCGGTAGATCAACGTCTGCAATTCCCAGCAGCTTGCGCTCAGGCAGCCCGTTATACTCGTCTGAAGAAGTTACTTTTACAATCTCAACTGTCCGTTTGATAAGTTTTTGGAGTGAATCTTTCCTGAAGTCGCTGGTATAGGTCAGCGCTTTGCGATTATTCTTAAAAATACGAATGCCGAGTGACTTGGGATTTGCCTGTTTCAATTCTTCAATTTGTCCCAGCCGCACCGTTATTTTTGTGTTAGTATTGTTGACGATCAGGACATCAACCTGGTCAACGCCATTTTTGAGAGTTTCTTTTATGATATATTCAGAAATTATTTTTAAATCGTTCATTATTTACCTCTAAGCTTTTGTTCCACCGACTGTAATTTCACTTACTTTCACTGTGGGTATTCCGAGTGTTACCTGCACCCTCTGTCCGTTCTTGCCACATAACCATCCGCCTTTGGAGAAGGTAGGATTATTACCGACCATCGTTACGTTACGCATTACTTCCGGTCCGTTGCCAATCAGAGTGACATCTTTAAGCGGCGCCGTTAATTTTCCATCTTCGATCAGATAGGCTTCATAAACGCCGAATGTAAAATCACCTTTGGTGATATCTACCTGTCCACCTCCGAATCGTTTCGCGTAAACGCCATATTTGACAGATTTAATTATTTCTTCAGGGTCGTAGCTACCGCCTCTCATGAAGGTATTGGTCATTCTCGGAATTGGTGGAAACTTGTAGGATTGACGGCGAC
>JAGLWX010000448.1 GCA_023133185.1 Fidelibacterota bacterium | reverse complement strand
AGGGGGAATAAAAGGGGGATGTAACCTGGTGTGTATTTTAACTTCCAATCAACCTCCCCTTTCCGAGGGCAGGCAGGTATAGGGTATAGGGATATAAGGTATGGGGTATAGGGATATAAGGTATAAGGGTTCGGGATATAGGGGTATTCCCTGTATTGCCCATGTTTCCCTTATTTCCATATTGCCCATATTGCCCTTATTCCCTTATTTCTCTTATTCCATATATCATCTCGACATAATATTAGGTACAGCGCTTAAATCTCGGGGTGACTTCAGAAATATTGGTTTACTTGCTTCGCTGAACATGAATTATTAAGTTTACTGGCATTTTGTGAATGTAAGGAGTGAAATAAATATGAAACCGATCCAAAAATTTACCATATCACCCGTACTTCCGGAACGATTGAAACGATTGCACGATATTGCCTATAATCTATGGTGGAGTTGGGATGTTGAAACACGTGAATTATTCAGACGCCTTGATCTTGATCTGTGGGAAGAGACCCGCCATAATCCGGTGCTGGTGCTAAGCCGTATTGATCAGGAAGTTCTTGAAGCACGGGCGCAGGATGAAAGTTATCTCTACCAGATGGACCGTGTACTGGAACGTTTTGACCGCAAACTTGAAAAAACACCGTGGTTTCAGCAGGAAGTAAAGGGTGATATCCAATTAAATGTTGCTTATTTCTCAATGGAATACGGTATAACCGAAAGTCTCGCCATATATTCCGGCGGTCTGGGCGTTCTGTCCGGTGATCATCTGAAATCATCTTCAGAGTTAGGTATTCCGCTTTATGCCGTAGGGCTGTTGTACCAAAACGGGTATTTCCAGCAAAGCATTAATATTGATGACTGGCAGGAAGAAAAAGTAGCTGCCAATGATTTTTATAACATGCCGCTTAAACTTGTAAAGGACGATGAGGGAAACCGATTGCTGATCGATCTGCCATTTCCCGGACGCAAAGTGTATGCCCAAATATGGAAGGCGGAGGTAGGCAGAATACCGTTATATCTGCTTGATGCGAATGTCGATGAAAATAGCGCATCCGATAGAAAAATTACGGCTGAATTATACGGTGGCGATAAAGAGATGCGCATTCAGCAGGAAATACTGCTTGGCATGGGTGGTGTTAAGGCATTAAAAGCAGTTGGAACGCCGCTTTACGTTTGCCATTTGAACGAAGGACATTCGGCATTTTCAGGACTGGAACGAATTAAAAGCCTGATCAGGGATGAACAGTTGAAATTCTATGAAGCTCTGGAAGTCGTGAAATCAAGCTCTGTTTTCACTACCCATACACCCGTAAAAGCAGGAATCGATCTATTTAAGCCGGAACTTATCGGGAAATATTTTAAGGATTATTGTAAAGACCTTGGCATTTCAATCGATGAGTTACTTGCGTTGGGACGAAAAGACCCGCAGGATTTAAAAGAAGAATTTTCGATGGCGATTCTTGCTCTGAAACTATCTTTTAAATCAAACGCCGTTAGTCAGCTTCACGGAGAAATTGCCCGTAAAATGTGGGAATCACTCTGGCCGGAAATTCTCACAAAAGAAATTCCTATCGGCAGTGTCACAAACGGTATTCATCATGCATCATGGATATCGGGAGAAATGGGAAATTTATTTGATCGTTATCTTGGTCCTGAATGGCACGGTAAGCCAACCGGTAAAGACACCTGGAAGAATGTGTATCAGATACCGGATGGCGAACTATGGCGGACTCATGAGCGAAGAAGAGAGCGACTGGTTGGATTTGTTCGCCGAAGTCTTGTGCAACAGTATGAGGATCTTGGTAAGCCACCACATGAGATTGCCAGGGTTAAAAGTGTGCTCAATACCGAGGCGTTGACAATTGGTTTTGCACGCCGGTTTGCTACTTACAAACGGGCGTCTTTGATATTCAGCGATCCTGATCGATTAGAAAAGATTCTTGGTGATAAAGACCGTCCAGTTCAGATCATAATTGCTGGTAAAGCTCATCCCCAGGACGCCGAAGGTAAAAAAATTATCCAGGAAATATTAAAACTTTCCCACGAGGAGCGGTTTTATCAATCTGTCGTTTTTATTGAAAATTATGATATGAATGTCGCACGCTATCTTGTTCAGGGATGTGATCTCTGGTTAAATAATCCTCGCCGGGAACTGGAAGCATGCGGGACCAGCGGAATGAAAGCGGCAGTCAATGGCGGATTGAATTTCAGTACTCTTGATGGGTGGTGGGATGAAATATATCATCCCGGGATAGGCTGGGCTATCGGAAACCGTGAAGTGTACGATGATTTCGATTATTGGGACGAACAGGAAGCCAAGAAGCTTTATAATGTTCTTGAAAAAGAAATTATTCCGACATTCTACTACCGGGATACGGACGGACTTCCCAGAGATTGGATTCGACGCGTTAAAGATTCAATCGTAAACATTTGTCCAATATATAATACAAACAGGATGTTAAGAGATTATACCGAACAGTTGTATTTTCCCGCCGCGGAACGGGCGTATCTGATGCGTAATAATTCCTTTACGATTTCAAAAGAATTGGCTCATTGGAAAAAACATATGCGAGATAGCTGGAATTCAATCAGGTTTTTGAAAATAGATACCAGCTCTACTAAGGAACTTTCTGTTAAAAGCGGCTTAGAAATAACGACTGTTATTTTCTTAGATGGAATTAGTCCCCATGATGT
>JAGLWX010000447.1 GCA_023133185.1 Fidelibacterota bacterium | reverse complement strand
AGCCCACAAACTTTTACTTGCTTCCCTTGAAAATATTGTTCAGAAAAACAAATCGGGGCGAAGAGGCTGGCTCAAGATAGCTTGGTTTGCCAAATGCCCGTATTTTTCCGGTAAAGGCAAACTTGCTTGACGTTTTCAGATCACTTACCGGTGAAAACAGCAGAATGCTTCGCACAAGGCAATTTATATTTTTATCGGTAATTGCCGACAAAATGAAACGCACGCTAAAATCGCTTCCGATCAGCACAATGCGTTTTGCATCTACGATTTGATTAACGGATATCGCGCAAACCACATGTTTAATATTTTCTACCGTTTTTAAAGACAGAGAGCCATTGTCAAGATCGGGATCTTCATAAATAACTGCATGATATCCCGCAAATGCAAAAGATTGCGCCAGTTGGTGAAAAAACCTTCGCTTATTAATATATGCCCCTATGCCGGCAATTAATAAAAACACGGGGCGCGCCCGATCCCGTTGTGTGGTATATAGAATCCCCGGCACACTTTTATTCCCATACGATAATGAAAGCCATTCTTTTTTAAAAACCGTACTGTTTTTTAAACGCCAGTTGAAAAGAAGTTTAATCCCTAACGTCAATACAAGGAAAACCGCTTTTACTGCAAGACGAATTAAATGGAGCATTTCCCGAAAAGTACGTGCTTGTTTCATTGAGTTGCTATCAATAACTTATCATTTGTGTTACAACGTTTACCCCAGCAAATATAACTAAATGAATCAACGAAATCCAAAAAGAATAGATAAACCGATTTTTTCCGCCGCCGCACAACTGCCAAAATCGGAACGTCAATTTCTGCGATCTCTACAGCAAAAGAAATACCGTTATCTGCATAAGAAATTTTTAATCGAAGGGTTAAAGCCCGTTCTTGAAACCATTGATTCAGGATTCCCCGTGGAAAAAATATATGTTTCAAATGATTTTTTGAATAAACTGAATGTCCCCGATTTTGAGACATTAAAAGCACAAAATGAAAATCTGCAATGCGTCGATACCGCCGATATTCAATACATCAGCACACTCTCTACGCCGGAAGGAATCGTTGCGTTGGGAAAAATGATTAGCGAACAGGTCCCGCTTGATGATCTGGCTTTATATCCCGCGGTTTATCTATACGAAATAAATGATCCCGGCAACCTTGGCGCTATATTAAGAACGGCTCGCTGGTTTGGAATAAAATCAGTAATGCTGTCACCAAATAGCGTTGATCTATTCAGTCCGAAAGTTGTGAGAAGTTCAATGGGTGCGCATTTTGCGGTTTCTTGTTATCAGAATGTATTATTTGATGATCTTTACGATCATTCTACACGGAATGAAATTCCTATCCTTGCCGCTGAGATGTCCGGCGCTGCGCCAGATCAGGTTCAAACTAATCGCTGGATTCTTGTCATGGGAAGTGAAACCCACGGATTGCCGGAAGATATTATTAATAACGCAACAAGTGTAATTGGAATACCCCGCCACGGCTCCGGTGAATCCCTGAACCTTTCTGTTTCTGTGGGAATTCTTTTTTACAAATTAACTAATTCTTGAAAGGTGTGATTTATGCGAAAGTTTTTTGTGATTATTCTTTCCCTGATAACCGTAGTGTTGGCTGATTCGACTTTAACCAGCCAACCCGGACTGACAATTGGTGAAGAGGCGCCTGGTTGTTATGCGCCTTTGTTAAAAAGCGGTGATTTTTTTCTCGGTCGCTATGTCGGTCCAAAAGCACGCTCCCATCTTAAGGGGCCGGTTTTGTTTTCATTCTTCACAACTTCCTGCATTCCGTGCCGTAAAGAAATACCATATATTCATATTATAAAGGAAGAGTATCCCGACGTTAGCATGTTCTTGGTAAATGTGGGCGAGGATAAACAAAAAGTAAGCGCTTTTATCAAAGCCAAAGGATACACTCTTCCGGTGCTTTTAGACCGGTACGGAAAAATATCAGAAAAATACAAGGCGCAGGTCACACCCACTTTAGTAATAATAGATGAAAACGGGAAAATTGACTTCTATAAACAGGGTTATAAAGAAACAGATAACGAAATGATCAAACAGTCAATAGAGCGATTATCTCATCCAAAAAACCCTTGATTTCACCTCATATATTGCGACGTGTATTCCACTTTGATTACCTTGACTTTAGCGGACTGTGTCTCTAAATTCACACGCCTTTTTTTACAACAATAAAAACCATATTCAATGCTTGATATTATACCCCAGATTAAAACCGCTATTGTCCTTATGGTAATTGGTTTATTATTGGCGGTCGTTACAACTGTCTTTATACTAATATCGTTTCCGGAATCCAATGAGATGACGATTGCCCAGATCGGGTTGCTTATTGGAGAGTTATTTTTACCTATCCCGATATACTTATGGGCACGGCGTAGTAAAACAGACCTAAAAAAGCTTTTCCGAATAAATCCGGTTTCAAAAGTTAGCCTGCTGGCGGTGGTGCCGATTTCACTGGGACTGACAATTTTAACCGACGAAATGGATCGCATCGCCCAAATGGTGTTACCTGCGCCGGGCGAATTCACAAAGATACAGGAAATGATGACGATCAGTGGTCCCTTCTCCGCATTTATCATTATCGGGGTTGTCGTTCTGGTCGCGCCACTGGTAGAAGAGCTCATATTCCGGGGATTTTTTCAGCGTATCCTGGAATATCGTTTTCGGGATATTACGAAGGCTGTTTTATATTCCGCGCTTGCCTTTGCTTTTATCCATTTTAATCCTTGGTGGGTCGTACAAATATATATAATCGGCGTATTTTTGGGATATGTTGCCTGGCGGACAAATTCTATTTGGACATCCTTTGTAATTCACGCCATAAATAATGGTATAGCTGTGTGGTTTACTCATCTGTCTGAAGACGCTCTGCATTGGTATGAATGGCGGGGACACGTATCGCCCTTCGTGCTATTTTCGGGTGCAATTTTATTGTTTGTGGGTATTCGCTGGTTTATTCGCGTAACCCCGGTTGTTGATAAAAACAGCGCTGCGGTTATGATCGAAAATTTACCCGGCGTTCCGCCTAAATTACCTGACTGAAACAATAGTTCGGAGTTGCTCATGCTTGATCGCGAATTTATGATTTTACTGGATGCATTCAGACGCCTTGTCCGTCGCAATGCACGGTCAAATATTCAAAAAATGATCATGAAAACTCACTCGGCGGACTTAGCAGCGCTTTTCAGATCCTTCACGGATATTGAACGGGAAACGGTATTTGATCTTATATCCGACCGCACATATAAGGCTGGGTTAGTAACGGAATTAGATCGCTCTATTCTGGTAGAATTGCTGGAAGGAATGCCGCCCGATGGTATTGCCGATCTTTTAAAAGAAATGGCGCCTGACGATCAGGCTGATCTTTTGGAGCAAATTCCTGAAGAATTAGGAAAAGAGGTGCTCGGCTTAATGAGCAGCGCCGACTCCGAAGATCTTGAAGAGCTGTTGATGTATCAGCCGGATACCGCCGGTGGCATCATGGTTCCACTGCCGTTTAAAATGCACGAGGAAAATACTGTACAGGAGGCTATTAACGCCATCCGCGAGCAACAGGATGCCG
>JAGLWX010000446.1 GCA_023133185.1 Fidelibacterota bacterium | reverse complement strand
AACATCAGACGAAGTCTGGTGAAAGGAAAAGTTTTCCCCCGGATTAAACACTGGAGGTGTTTAACTTGATAAATATGAAAACAATATCTCCATGACTGATAGAGATATACGAAAAAAAATATTATAGAAAAACTTGAAAACTTTTAACGCTACGATAATTTTTATCAGGAGGAAACATGAACAATATTAAAGGTACTCAGACGGAGAAAAATCTCTTAACCGCCTTTGCCGGTGAATCTCAGGCAAGGAACAGATATACCTATTTTGCAAGCAAAGCTAAAAAAGACGGTTATGTGCAGATATCCAAAATATTCGAAGAGACCGCTAACCAGGAAAAGGAACATGCCAAACGTCTTTTTAAATTTTTAGAAGGTGGCGAGCTAGAAATCACAGGTGCTTTTCCTGCCGGAGTGATTGGGAAAACCGTTGACAATTTAAAAGGTTCCGCCGCCGGAGAAAACTATGAGTGGATGGAAATGTATCCTTCCTTCGCAAAAACTGCTCGCGATGAAGGTTTTGATGACATAGCAGCTGTTTTTGAGGCGATTGCCGTTGCCGAAAAGCAGCATGAGAAACGCTACCTGGCATTGATGAAAAATATCCGGGAAGCAAAAGTTTTCAAGAGAGAACAAAAATTATTCTGGGTTTGCCAGAATTGCGGATATGTGCATTATGGCGAAGAAGCGCCGGAAGTTTGTCCGGCATGTGCACATCCACAGGCTTATTTTAAGTTGTTGGGTGAAAATTACTAACTAACAAATCCGGATAGGAAGTGTGAATTTGGATTACAACGTATTTTTAAACATTGGCTATGGAATGTACCTGGTGGCGTCGCAGGACGAAGGACAATTAAACGGGCAGATCGCAAATGCAATTGTTCAGATTACTGCCGAGCCGCCGACATTTGCGGTAAGCATCAATAAAGAAAATTTAACCCACTCGTTTATTGAAAAATCCAGGGCTTTCACCGTTTCGATTTTAGGTGAGACGGCGTCTATGAAATTTATTGGTAAATTCGGATTCAAAAGCGGGCGGAAGATCAATAAGTTTGACGGCACAAATTTCAAAATGGGGAAGTCGGGTCTTCCGGTTGTGCTTGATCACGCTGTTGCATTTTTTGAATGTAAAGTTATCAATTCATTTGATGTGGGAAATTATACTGTTTTTATCGGGGAAGCCGTTAATGCCGAAACTCTGAACGATAGTAAGCCCATGACCTATTCATATTACCGTGAAGTCATTAAGGGTAAATCTCCAAAAACAGCGCCCACTTATCTTGATAAAAAGAAAATAACAAAACAACAGGAGTCAATTATGTCAAAGTATGAATGCACAATTTGCGGATATATTTATGATCCGGCTGTCGGTGATATCGATAATGGTATCGAACCGGGAACCTCTTTTGAAAATTTACCTGATGATTGGGTATGCCCGGAGTGCGGCGTCGGCAAAGAAGACTTTGAGAAAGTGGAGGAATAGATGGCTATCCAAAAACTGAAGTCCGGTGTTTTTTCAGTAGGCGCAAAACACTGGGACCGCAGACTGTTTGACGAGTTGATTCCCCTGCCGGAAGGGACGACTTACAACGCCTACTTGATCCGGGGAAGTGAAAAGACAGCTCTTATCGATACCGTTGACCCTGAAAAGAAAAATGATTTACTGGAAAATTTAGAAAGCTTGAAAGTTAAAAATATTGATTACGTGATAGCCAATCACGCTGAGCAAGATCATTCCGGAGCCATCCCTGAAATTCTTGAAAAATATCCCAAAGCCATAGTTGTAACAAATGAAAAATGTAAGAAAATGTTGATCGATCTATTGCAGATTCCGGAAGATAAATTCCTAATTGTCAAGGATCAGGAAACCTTATCGCTGGGAGATAAGACACTGCAATTTATTCTGACGCCCTGGGTTCACTGGCCGGAAACCATGGTGACATATCTCCGGGAAGACCGTATTCTTTTTCCCTGTGATTTTTTCGGGGCGCATTTTGCTTCCAGTGAATTATTTGTAAAGAATGAAGTCAAGGTTTATGAATCCGCCAAACGTTACTATGCGGAAATTATGATGCCGTTCAGAAAAAAGATAATTGGGAATCTGGAAAAACTGGAAGATATTGAAATTGATATGATCGCGCCCAGCCATGGTCAGGTTTATGATAAACCGGAACTGATCCTGGATGCTTACAAAGACTGGACGTCCGATAATGTTAAAAATGAAGTTGTCATACCCTATGTTTCTATGCATGGAAGCACTCAAAAAATCGTAGAATACCTGATCGATTCACTAACAGAAAAAAACATTGTGGTCAAACCGTTTAACCTGACTGTTACCGATATTGGTGAACTGGCAATTGCACTGGTTGACGCAGCCACGATAGTTATTGGTTCACCGATTGTGTTGACAGGTCCCCATCCATCGGCTGTTTACGCGGCATATTTGGCAAATGCGTTAAGACCAAAAGCAAGGTTCGCGACTATTATCGGTTCCTATGGTTGGGGCGGTAAAATGGTAGATCAGATTGTCGGTATGCTTGGGAATTTGAAAGTGGAATTGCTGTCGCCGGTTCTTATCAAAGGTTATCCCAAAGACGCCGATTATCAAAGTCTTGATAAGTTGGCAGATGAAATTTTATTAAAACATGAATCGTTAAAATTATTAGGAGATTAAGATGTCAGTATTTAACTCAAGTGAAATTTACCAGTTTGCGGTTAAAATTGAGGAAAACGGTGAAAAGTTTTACCGGCAGATGGCTGCAAAATTGCCGGATAAAAAAGTCAAGGAGCTCTTTACTTTTTTAGCCGATGAAGAGGTTCAACACAGAGCAACTTTTAGCGCAATGTTATCAAAATTTGAAGATTACAAACCGGCGGAAAGTTATCCTGGCGAATATTTTGCCTACTTGAAAGCCTATGCCGATAATCTTGTCTTTAGTTTCGGGAAATTTGATGAAGATATTGCGAATATTGAAAATGCGGAATCGGCGCTTCAATTTGCAATTGGGAAGGAACTAGATACGATAATGTATTTTCAGGAGATGAAGAATCTGGTTCCCGAAAGTGAAAGGAAACGCATCAACGCGATAATCGAAGAAGAACGAAGGCATGTTGTAAAATTATCGGAACTTAAAAGGTCTTTATAAAACATTAACGCTCCGGAGGTCAATAATGACTAAGAAATTGCAGGTCTATAAGTGTGAG
>JAGLWX010000445.1 GCA_023133185.1 Fidelibacterota bacterium | reverse complement strand
CATGCCAGGCGCCGGCTTCATAGCCATTGTCGCCACCGGAACCATCGTCACGGATTACAAGTCGAATCTGTATATCAGCATCAGCTCCACGTAAGTAGAGGAATAGCCTGGAATCAGCTGCTAATTTATCGACTCTATTAATATTCCAGAGCCTGACAAACCATCCGCCGTTAACAGCAGGATCATCAAGCAATATCATCTCACCTGATTTTGCGCCCATATATGCAAAAGTATCCGCGACTTCAAAAGTTGAAGTTGTCAGAATGCCGGACGTAGAACCAGAATATGTCGGATGAGCCCAATTGCCTATATTAGTTTCAAAATCATTGATTGTTATATCAATTGGCAATTTACCAGGTTCTTCTAACTCAAAACCGAAAGTTGAATTAGCAACTATCGTGTTGCCAATTACATCTTTAATTCCATTAACGGTCAGAATGTAAGGTGTATTAACATCAAGTGTTGATACTGCCAGTATAGCAACGTCATCATTATACATATAAACTGAAGTAGGAGCGCCAATGTCACCATCAATGCTGTAGTTAGCAACATCAACCGCTATGGTTGAGTCAACAGATTCTGAAAATCTAACCTGAACGAGAGCATTACCGGAAGCAACTACACCGGCTAATTCCGGACCTTCAAAGTCGGTGTGCGGATGTGAACCAAGAAAGCGGAATACATCGGTAGGCAAAACAACCCATTCCGATGTTGCTTCATCGGCTCCGGCTGATACTGCCCAGTCAACATTACCCATGGTGACTTCGGCTTTTCTGACCAAGGTATTTTCAGATGTTGCGCCAACACCACCGGCTACCGGCCAGTTTGTGCCAGGATCACCATCAGTAAAACCAATCATATCAAGCATATGCTCGCCCCAAAAAATTGCACGGGCATCATCACCATTGTATGATGCGGTTTTATTGACATCATAAACCAGCGCCGTGTCTGCAAGTGCAGCAATCTCAGGACCGGCATCGACGTTGGTAATGATGTAAACATCACCGGCGGCGAGTTCGATATCCGGGAAGTTGAAGACTGCGTATGCCCAGTCGGCATCTCCATTGTGAGTACCCTTGATTGAGTACTCGGCAAGGTTAACCGCTATACCTTTACCGTTGTAGATTTCCAGCGCCTTGTTGTTGCTCGATCCTTCAATATATTCCGAAAAGAACAGATCCGGACCGGGCACATAAGCCTGCCACATGAATGTGATCTCACTGTCAGTTACAATAACATTTTCGGATAAATCCTCGACATTATTGACAATCATTGTATACAATGTGTCGGAAGTAAGCTTACTGACTTTCAGGGTAACTATGTTCAAAAGTACAGTTGCTTCAGTCGGATTACCGATTGCATGGTCAATAACATAGTTGGTGAGAACTGCACCGGTAGTAGGATCAATATCCTCGGAGAATTCGATCACTACAGTAGTATCATTCAGCGCTTCCGTCATGACAATCGTCGGCGGATCGGTGTCGGGAATAATTGCATCATCGTCCCACACCATATTATCAACCCAAACGGTATCATATACATTAGAATTATCAATGTATCCACCGATTCTGACATAACCATCTGCTGCAATTGCAGTTCCAACCAGAATGTATGTTTTAAAGTCATTTGTACTTGTGTCGATTACTACAGAATCAACATCAGATATACCTTGAACAGATAAATTTAGTGGAGTATTAACGGTTCCATTCCACAGACTGGATTTTATGTCAATTGTTAATTTAAATATGGTACCAACGGTTGCTTTAATAGGGCGTTTAACAAGCATACCAAGTCCTTTGTCAATAAACTGATATGCTCCGGATCCACCAACACCGGATATTTCATTAAATTCTTTAGTCGTCCATTCATTGGCTTCATCATGGTGGCTCCAATTCGCTAAATCGGAATCATCTTCAAAGGTCAGATTCAGATCCTTTGGAATATAAACAACATCATCGGCATCACGTGGTAAGATTTTATAATTACTGAATGAGTATGTCAAAGGTCCGGTGACCTCATATTCAGTACCAAGAACAGGTTCATACAGAAATCCAAGATCATCAATTCTGATAGTACCAGAACCGTCGTCAATACTCCATTCACCGTAATCACCCTTGGCATCCGGATTTTCACTGTCACAAATGCCCGAAGTTACTATTAACACACCTTCCCATTCTTCCGCACTGACCGCTCCGGTAGTCAGTACTTCAGCAGCTGGAACAAGATTGCCGCTGCTGTTGACTCCGGAAGAATCAGCCGTGATAACGGTAAGATTATAACTTTCCGAGACAAATCCCTTAACCGTGACTTCATCACCAACTGCCACAGTTAAATCGTCATTGACCCAGATACCGCTGAATCCGCCGTTACCGTCTTGCATTGTATAGGTTCCGGAATATGCGCCGGTTACAATGCCGGTTGCCCGAACAAATTCACCAACTTTAGGTGAATCAGCCGAACCGGTACCGGTTGTATCCTGAATTTCAGATATTGTATAGTCGGTTGCTGGAGGAGCAGTTGAATTCGCATGTCCGGGTGTACCTTCAACAGGACTAAATTGATATGTCAAGTACCAACTATCCACATCCATGCCATCAGCAAGAGGATCAGTTTTTTCATTTACCTTGCTGTTCCATAGGACCAATTCAGTCGTTTTATCGATTGATGCACCGGTTGCGTCTTTTAATTCGAAATAGTAATTGTCTTTTATATAGACGACTGATCCGGTTGTTACGGTCGGATCTACCACAATACTAGCATCTACATAAGTTCCGTAATCTTCCAGAAACTTTGTACGATCACGGGAGACAATTAAATATCCGCCAGCGGCAATCTGTGTTCCGGTAGGAATTTCAACAGATGAAGTAGCTTTCGAAGCTGAAACACTCCAAACGACCCAGCCACCAACATCGATTGCAGCGTCTGTGACGTTATACAATTCAACAAAACTATCATAGTATGTATTTGTCATGCTATAGGGTTCACCGATTTCGTTAATGACTACAGTTGGAGGTGTTTTTACAGTGACTTTTTCCACACAGGGCGTTGTATAACTATTAGCCCCATCGGGAGGTGAAATCATCGTCCAGTATTCAGAGCTGTTATCGATCAAATACATATTCCCAACAGCATCAAAAGCGACATCCCAATTACGATTACGACCAGAGGCAACTGTTTCAACAAGTTCACCGGTGGTTGCATTAAAAATATAGACGTTGCCAGAATTGTAAGCACCGTATGCAATACGATTTCGAGGCTCATCCAGACCTATTCCTTTAGCATCTGTCATTTGTTTAGTAACAGTCCAAAGTGTATCGTCAATTGTGTATGGTGTTTGATTGCCGTCATCAACCCAAGGTTTATATTTTACGATTGGATAGGCTTCACCAGGACCTTTTTCATTGGATTCAAATATATTATCTTTATCCTCAATAGTGCTTTTTGCTGAACGATACTGACACATGTAAACACTACCGTCACTGGCTACTTCAACGTCATATTGATAGTAAGAGCCATTTGGTCTGTTAATAATTTCATATCCAGTGTCATTTTCCGGCATTACATCATTAAGCCCAATATCATATTTTTTAATACCGGTATATGCACCATAATGACCATCTGCGGTATAGATAGCACGATCGGCGCCGGTTCCTGTCACCCAATGACCGGTAACATATTGTCCGGTTATTTTGTTTGAGGCACCAATGACTAACTTTTGTGATGCATCGTCAATATCGGCATCGAATGCATAGAGCAAATCACTGGCATAGTCTCCAACATATACCATATCATCCGGACCGATCATTACTTTATGAGGTGATCCGGATGTGGATGCAGGCCATGTTACCCCACCGTTTGAAAAACCAATGAATTCCTGATCCTGCGTGTACATTAGAATACCTTGATCGGTAAAAAATGCATCTGTGTTAGTACTTGTACCAGCAGCTTTATTCGTGACATAAACACGACCGAAATAAGGACTTTCGGGATTTCTATTAACAGCAACTCCTCTTGGAGAATAAATTGCAGTTTTTGCGTCATCACTGATCTTTGTCCAGGCAGTATGCCCATCATCACTGGCGGTGATTTTAATTGAATAATCACCAACAGTTACTATAGTACCGCCGTTGTCTTTTCCATCCCATTCAACGGTATTGACTCCTTTGGGGGCAGTTGTAAGTGATATTGTCCGAATTAGATCAGTATCACTGTTGTAGATTTTGATATCTACACCGCTGTCAGCTGCTTCATTCAGGATGAATGAAATTGTGACCGTTGCGGTTCCATCGGCTTCCAACGTAGCACTGCTGACTTTCACATCCGTTGCATATACATTTGCAAACGAATTGACTGAAAGAGCAAGCAGTAATACAAGCGCGACTAAATAAATTCGACTTTTCATTTTCTCTCTCCTCTTTTGTAATTAAATATTTTCATTTTCCTCTCCACAAATATATTTTTATGAACCTCCTTTCATTAAAAAGTTTGCAAGTTGTTTTTTATGTTTTCCCGGTAATGAAAATTTTGATGACAGGTCGGTTTGTTAAGAAAGATAACTAATGTATCTAAGACCGTCTGCATAAGTGGTATTTATTAAATTTTAAAGATAAATTCAACATATTTTTTATATTTGTTGAAATTGTTGATTGAATCAACAAACAATCCGGGAATATGAGTAAACGGAAGATTAAATATGGGTAAAATGTGGCAGTCAAAACCACCGGTGAAGTATTCTGATAAGTATTGCCGCATATTTTTTATTAACAAGTTAAGAAAGATTACTTACTTGTAAGTTTACTCTTTGGAATGTTAAATTCAAATAATAAAATTGACAATAATAAGGAAGTGAGGAAGCGTCTAAAAATTAGAAAAAATAATTAACCGATAGCGCGATTCATATCGATCGGAAATAAAATATTAGGGAGGAAGTATGCGAAACATTTTAATGATTACTCTTGTTATATTTAGTTTTTTATCTTTTGGTAATGCCCAGGATTCCTGGTATTATCACCCGGAATTAAATATTGATTTTAGCACAGAAGATTCTCTTGCAAACCCATTTCTCTGTACAGTTGATTCTACTGGTAATTTATGGGTGTTATCATCCACTTCAACGACGTTGAATGCGATTAACGCATTGTATAAAGCATCGCCCGGTGATACGGTTTTTACGTTAATCGATGATTATACCACCGAAGTGGATGTTCATTCTGCCCGGGGTATTACTGCAATCGGGAATGATATCTATGTTTTTCTACGTTCAACAACTTTGTATATGTCTTTTGCCTATGGATATCAAGATGGCGATTCTGCCGAAAGAGCTATATACAATCAGGTAGGATACGGCACCTATGTTTATGGATGTGATGCGACGCGGGATGGATATATTTTTGGCGGCATCATATACCAGGGACCGAAAATCAGGGTGTACGATTATAGCGGAAATTCAACTCCGGTCGGACATTATGTATCACCGGATTGTATCAATAGGGATCCCGGTGGACCGTCACCTACTGGTGCGGATGTTATCCGGGATGTTGCAGTATTGAAAAGTGGTGATTATTTTGATTCAAATACTCCAGTTTATACATCGCGTAATAGTCTCCCGGGGGGCAATCAGGGCGGTGTGACCAAATGGACCGGGGGTACCCAGGACAACCCGGAGAATTATGCCGGTGTTTCTTTGGAGGATGCCGATAGTTTTCTCAAATGGACTAGCTATGTTCCAAACGGTTTGACAATAGATATGCAAGGTCGCTTATGGGCGGTTGGAACCGATAGCTCCCGGCGCTGGGTAAAATGTTTTGATGTAGATGGCAGCTGGGCGACCCAGGTTGCGGAACTGCCCAGCAGCACCAGCAGCGATATTGCCGATCCTGGAGGTGCGCCTCTGGGAATTCCGGAAGATGTTGCTTTGAGTCCCGATAATAATACAGCCTATGTGATTGACGTCGGAACGAAAATATGCTATGTTTTTAC
>JAGLWX010000444.1 GCA_023133185.1 Fidelibacterota bacterium | reverse complement strand
ACTGCTACCGTAGCTGCCGATGTATGGATTCTGCCGGATGTTTCGGTAACAGGGACGCGCTGAACCCTGTGCACTCCCGATTCAAATTTTATCGTTCCGTAAACATTATTTCCGCTTAGTGAAAAGATTACTTCTTTGAATCCGCCGATTCCTGTCGTATTACAGGACAGATCTTCAACTTTCCAGTTTTTCCGCTCTGCGTATTTGACATACATACGGTAAAGATCGGCGGCAAAAATTGCGGCTTCATCTCCGCCTGTACCCGCACGTATTTCAACAATGGCATTTTTATCGTCATTCGAATCTTTAGGGATCAATAATATTTTTAGTTCTTCCTGGAGCTGCTCTTCCCGGCTGCGGAGATCATTGATCTCTTCATTGACCAGCTCCTTTAATTCGGCATCGGACCCTTTGAGAATCTCAAGATCTTCTTCGATATTATTAACGATCTTAAGATACTCCTTCGACTTTTCCACGATAGGAAGAAGATTTTTATGTTCCTTGCTTAGTTTCCGATAGTTATTCTGATCGGTCAATACACCGGGTTTTGAAAGTTCCTGTGCGATATCATCGAACCGTTTCTGAATTTCGCGTAGTTTCTCTTTCATATAATCATCTGTTATTCAACTGCTTCGGCAATGAAGGTTTGACCAACATACTCCGAATATTTTTCGCCAAAGGCTGTTTTAAGAGCAATTATCGCAACTTCAAGTTGTTCATCACTCGGAGCTTTGGTCGTTATGCGCTGAAGCCATAGCCCCGGAGCCGATAGCCATTGTCCCCACCACTTTTTCTGGTTTCGGGCAGTTAATTTTAAAAATTCATACCCGACTCCGGCTACGAACGGCATCAGGAGCAGATGAAACACCAATCGTAAAGACAAGGTGATTTTCCCGATAATCAGAATAATAACCGTGTCAATTAAAGCAAACATCAAAATTGACGACAACAGTACGATAAAAATAAAACTGGTCCCGCAGCGGGGATGAAATGTTGTAAAGGAGCGGCTGTTATCCGCAGTAAGCGCCTTACCGCTTTCAAATGTATATACGATTTTATGTTCAGCTCCATGATATTGAAACAGGCGCTGTACATCTTTCATCAGGGATATAAGCCATAGATAAACAAGAAAAAACCCGATGCGCCAAAATCCGGCAACAATATTAAATACAAGGGCGTTGCGTTCAATACTCAATACTTTCGTTGTAATGTAAAGCGGCAAAAACCCAAATAACGCCATTCCAAGCGCGAGAGCAAATATCATCGTCAAAGCAGAGAGAAATTTATTCTGTTTTTTAGGTTTTTTACCTTGAGCCTCTTCTTCGGCTTGAATAGCAATATCAGCCGAGAACTGAAGTGTACACAGACCAATTTTCAACGACTCAAAAAGAGATGCGATACCACGAAAAACCGGCTTCTTTAACAAAGAAACTTTTTCCGTAACCGATGTAAAGTCGGTCAGTTTTGTTTCAATTGTTCCATCCGGTTTCCGAACAGCGGTAGCATAGGCGCCAGGCACTCGCATCATTACACCTTCAATCACTGCCTGTCCGCCAACTAAAATCTTTTTTCCCATAAGTGTACAAAAAAACAGCGACCCCTTCCTTAGAAAGAAGACGTCGCTATATTTTATGAAGTTGCTAACCCTTATTACTGATTCTGTTGTACTTGCGGTTAAATTTTTCGATACGTCCGGCTGAGTCGATCAGTTTTTGTTTGCCAGTGAAAAACGGATGACACGCCGAGCAAATTTCGATCTTCTGGTCACCACTGGTTGAGCGTGTTTCAAAAGTACTCCCGCAAGCACAGGACACAACACATTTTTCATATTTTGGATGAATCTTCGGTTTCATTATTTGATCCTTCATTCTAACATCATGGTTGCATAAAGCGTGCAAATATACAATGTTGATGCCCTTAAAATCAAGAGAATAAAACGGACTTAAATTGTTAAATCCGCTCTACTGGTTCATGGATTTTAGAAATTCACGGTTACTGTTAACCCGCTTCATCCGTTCAAGCAGAAATTCCATAGCTTCAACCGGATTCATTTCACTAAGAAGTTTTCGCAATACCCAGACGCGTGCCAGTTCGGCAGATGACAGCAACAACTCTTCCTTACGCGTGCCGGATCTATTCACATCAATGGACGGAAAAACACGGCGATCACTAAGGCGGCGCTCCAGAACCAGTTCCATATTACCAGTTCCCTTGAATTCTTCAAAAATCACGTCGTCCATACGACTACCGGTATCGACTAATGCCGTGGCGATAATTGTCAGACTTCCTCCGTTTTCAATATTTCTGGCAGATCCGAAAAAACGTTTGGGGCGGTGCAGTGCATTTGCATCGATACCACCCGAAAGAATTTTACCGCTATGCGGAACAACAGAATTGTGCGCTCTTGCTAATCTGGTAATACTATCAAGCAGGATCACAACATGGAACCCCAGTTCAACCATTCGTTTTGCTTTTTCCAAAACCATACTTGCAACCTGAACATGTCGCTCCGGCGGTTCATCAAAAGTAGAACTGACTACCTCGGCTTTTACGGACCTCTCCATATCTGTCACCTCTTCAGGACGCTCATCAATCAACAGAACAAACAGAATTATCTCGGGATGGTTTGTGGTAATGCTGTTGGCGATCTGTTGCAGTAAAATAGTCTTACCGGTCTTTGGTTGAGCGACAATCAAACCTCTCTGCCCTTTACCAATCGGACATAATAAATCCATCACGCGCATAGACAGGTTCTTGCTATCCGTTTCCAACTGAACCCGGCTTTCCGGGTAGAGCGGCGTCAGACCATCAAAGGATTTTTTTGATTTCACAACTTCCGGGTCCAACATATTTACAGCATCAACCCGAAGCAGAGCAAAGAAACGTTCATTATCTTTCGGTGGACGAATCTGTCCGGATACAACATGACCGGTTCGCAACCCGAATCGTTTTATCTGGGAGGGGGAAATATAGACATCATCCGGGCCGGGCATATAGCTTAATTCTTCTGATCGTAGAAACCCATATCCTTCATCCATAACCTGCAATACACCCTGTGAGAATATTCGCCCGTCTTTTTTAGCGCTTGCCTCAAGAATTTTATATATCAAATCCAATTTTTTGAGACCCGTATGTTCCGGAATCTCCAGTTTGACCGCTATATCGGTCAGCTCTTTAATCTTCATAGATTGAAGAGACGTAATCGTCAGTTCTTTCTCCATTACTAATTCCTTAATATTAATAGAATATATTCAAAAAGTTATTTCACGGTTGGGAGGTCTAAAAAGGCAGTTTGGAAATTACACCCGGAAAATTAAAATATAAATACCATTTTGTCAAACATTTATTTTAAAAAATTCATACACTGCCGGCGCAATATAATGACTCCCGAGGATTAACAGGTTGTCATCTGCACTCAACGAATTCACAACCTCGGGCAGAAAATCCTCAAAACATTTGTTTACAACAATATTATCCGGTGGGAACGATTTTTCTAATTCCTTCGCTAACTTAGCGGCAGGCGCCGATTTGCCATTGGGAATTTCCGAAATATATAAAAAATCAGCCCGGCGTTCCAGAATACTGCCAAGCGAGCTGATGGTTTTTCGCTGTCCCAGGGTCAATAAGATTTTAATTTTCCGACCGGGCATTACTTTCTCCAGGGTAGAGGCGACCTGGCGAATGCCGTGCAGATTATGGCCGACGTCATAAAGAACAAGCGGCGTCCTGGAAAGTATTTCCAGCCTGCCGTGCCAGCGAGTTGCTTTGACCCCTTTTTGAATAGCTTCAGGTTGAATCCTGAAGCCGGGAATCAATCGGACCGCCGACACCGCCGTTTGTAGATTGGATACTTGATGGTCCCCAATTAGCGGCAATGTTACACCGTTCAGCCTTAATCCGTCACATTTAATATTTACTTCCTGTCGGTTAATTTGCCGATCCACGCCGGAGACGCGGCAGAGATCAGGCGCATAATGAAAAACTGAAGATTTGTCTCTTGCATAATTTTTTAATATCTGCTTGACTCCCGGACCTTGTCTCGCTGCCAGGCAAGGAACGCCTGTTTTTATTATTCCCGCCTTTTCCCGTGTAATCTCAGCTAAAGTATTCCCTAAAAACTCCTCGTGGTCTTTTCCAATTGGTGTGATAACCGATAAAAGCGGTGTAACAACATTGGTAGCATCAAATCGCCCGCCCAAACCCGTTTCTAAAACGGCAATATCCACCTTTCGCCGGTGGAAATGATCAAATGCCATAGCGGTAGTGGTTTCGAAAAAGGTCGTGTCGATCTCATCGATCAATGGTCTGTGATTATGAAGAAAACTTAATATTTCCTCATCGCTGATCTTTTTATTGTCAACACGTATCCGTTCATTGAATCTGATCAGGTGAGGCGATGTGTACAGTCCAACTTTATATCCCGCAGCCTGAAGAACAGAGGCAATAATAGCGCAAGTAGAACCCTTTCCATTTGTTCCGGCAACGTGAATGGTCCGGATTTTCTTCTCGGGATTGTCGATTCGATCGAGAAATAACAAGACCCGCTTTAAACCAGGCTTGATCCCTTTCCCGTCTAACGCATATAGATATTGTAAATCCT
>JAGLWX010000443.1 GCA_023133185.1 Fidelibacterota bacterium | reverse complement strand
ACATTAATCTCTCCGATGGGTGTCCGGATAACAGTAGCGTCAAATTTCCCGGCTATGTCATCGACCGCCAATGTAGTTGACAGATTAGTCACGACCTTCTTTTCGATTCGCTCTGTCTTCGACAAAACCAGGTATTCCGCCAGAACGAGTGTATATTCTTCCGTAATCGGTTTGCCAAGATTCGACACAATAGCCAGTCGGTCACCGTCGGGATCAGTTGCCAGACCGATATGCGCCTGATGTTCAAGAACCGTTTGATTCAATTCCGTAAGGTTTTCCGGCAATGGTTCAGGATTTCTGGGAAAAGGTATATCATGGTTACAATTTATACGAATTACATCGCAGCCTAACTTGGTCAACAGGTCGGGAATCGCTCTGTAAGCAGCGCCATTGACAGCATCTACAACCACTTTAAATCCGGCTTTCCGTATTGTAGAGGGATCAATATAGTGAATATTTAATACCGATTGAATGTGATCATCAACAGCGGAATCGTATAAATGAGATGAGCCATTTCGTTTTTCATACTCCTGATAGGTTCTGCCAATCTCTATTCGTCTGTTTTTCAATTGCAACATTTCATCGGCATCCAGAAAAATTCCATCGGATCCAATAAATTTCAGTCCGTTCCAGGGCAGCGGATTATGACTGGCAGTAATGACTATACCGCCGGCAGCCTGATGGTGTTCAACGGCATGCTGGACAGTCGGAGTTGGACAGATTCCCAGATCAACCACCGTTTTACCTGCATTTTTTAATGCTTCTATTAAAATAGATTTTATGTCCTGTCCATTCTGCCGTGTATCACGTCCTACGAGAATTGTATCACTATCTGTAAATTCCGAAAACGCATATGCATAAGATGTTACGACCTCTTCGTTGAGATCATTATCACGACCTCTGACTCCCGACAAACTTTCAATCAACATATAATATTCCTCAAATAGTTTAAACCCACCCGATAGAATCAAAGTGGGTTATTGGTTGTCTTTCCAATTAACTCCGCTAATTACTCATAGGCAATATCTACGCCGTTTTATCTGTGTTTGCGCACCTGGTTTTATGTGACATTTACCTGAATCATAGATATTCTGATTTGAATCCATTCGTCATTATCCCAAATATGTTCGCAGTTCTTTACTACGGGATTTATGTTGCAAACGGCGAATTGCATTTTCCTTGATCTGTCGAACACGTTCCCGTGTAAGACTGAATATTTCTCCTATTTCATTAAGTGTCATTGCATATTCACGATCTATCCCGAAATACATTTTAATGACATCGCGTTCCCGTTCCTTCAGAGTACTTAAGGTATCTCTGATTTCCTGTTTCAGGGATTCTCCCATAATGTAAAATTCCGGCAGGGGTTGTCCATCATCCCGAATCACATCAATCAGGGAGTTTTTCTCACCATCCCGAAAGGGAGTGTTAAGAGAACGATGCCGCCTGGAAATACGGATGGCGTCGGTTACTTCTGCCGACTGCATGTCGAGTCCACTGGCAATTTCATCCTGACGGGGCGCCCGTTCATACTGCTGTTCCAGAATCTCGGCTTCTTTGGTAATTTTGCCGATTGTACCAACCCGGTTTAACGGCAAACGGACAATTCTGGAATGTTCTGCCAGCGCTCGAAGGATTGACTGGCGAATCCACCAGACTGCATAAGAAATAAACTTGAATCCTCTGGTTTCATCAAAGCGTTCAGCGGCTTTTATCAATCCCAGATTCCCCTCATTAATCAGATCTGTGAGAGGTAATCCCTTACCCTGATAATCCTTTGCTACGCTTACTACAAACCGCAAATTCGATTCGGTTAATTTTTTTAATGCTGCGTGTTCACCATTATGAACCCGCCGGGCAAGTTCAATTTCATCATCGGGAGACAAAGGATTATACTTCCCAATCTCTTCCAAATATTTACTTAATGCTCTGTTTGAATCTGAAGACGCTCTCATGGCTTTTTTATTAATGCATTCAGTTTATATAATTCCCCGTTCAACATACAACAATTTAAGATACGCTATTTTACTAATTTTGTCAACTCAAGCAGCATTTCTTTTTAGACTTGACTTTATCTCTATGGTAAAATAACTTTGCACGCTTTCAGAATGGTGAATTATTCATACGGGGTGTAGCGCAGCCCGGTTAGCGCGCCTGCTTTGGGAG
>JAGLWX010000442.1 GCA_023133185.1 Fidelibacterota bacterium | reverse complement strand
GTTTCGAGCTTCTTACCGTTGGATATCATCTGTAAATAACCGGAATTGATGCGCAACTCCGGAACTCTGGAGTCATTTACTTCAATGATAAATTCGTCACCCACTTTTTCAACAACCAAATCCGGCAACACATAATTCGGATCGGAACCAAGCAGTGAAACGCCGGGCTTAGGATTAAGTTTCATCACCGTATCCTGCACCTGCTGGATCCGTTTTCTGTTCCACCCAAGACTTTTTGTTATTCGCTGAAAGCGCCGGTTGGCGAAATCATCAAAATGGTCCTTAATCATTATGATAGCATCATCGACATTTTCCATTTGCCTGAGTTGTATAAGCAGGCATTCCTGTAAATCACGGGCGCCGATCCCGGGCGGGTCCATCTGTTGAATCTGTTTTAATACCATTTCGACCACTCCAGTAGAAACGGATAAACTATATGCAATATTCTCTAGAAGGATTGTTAAATATCCTCGTTCATCAATATTCCAGATCAATTCATCAGCTATTTTTTCTTCGATCGGTTTTAGATTCATCAATTTCAATTGATCGAATAAATGATCCACGAGTCCCCGCGGAGAAACCTGAACCGGTCGGTATTCTTCCTTACTGCGATCATATTCTACTTTTGCCTCATAATCATTATTTTGAGGGAATATCTCTTCCCAGTCTATCTCGTTCTCGTCATCCTGATCCGATTCTTTCTCTTCCTCAACGGGCTGCTCTTCCGATTCGAATTCTTCCAGTACCGGATTCTGCTCCAGTTCCTGAATAACTTTCGCTTCAAGCGCCAATGTTGTCAATTGCAGGATCGTCGATTGTAAAATCTGCTGCGGCGTTAAGCGAAGTTCCTGAGAGAGTTTTTGAACCTGAGTTTGAGATAGCTGCATTATCTGTCCAGTCGGAAACCGTCTCCTAAATATAGTCGTTTTGCATCTTCATCATTTGCTAAATATTCCGATGAGCCGGATTTTAATATATTACCTTCAAACATCAAATACGATCGATCGGTTATTGATAATGTTTCATGCACATTATGATCGGTGATCAGCACGCCAATGTTCCGGTCTTTTAATCCGAGGATGATCTTTTGGATATCTTCGACCGCGATAGGATCGACGCCAACAAAAGGCTCGTCCAATAAGATGAAGTCGGGATTTGTTACCAGCGCACGGGTTAGCTCTGTTCGCCGACGTTCGCCGCCGGACAGCGTGTAGGCTTTACTTTTTCGGTATTTCCTAATGTTCAATTCATCCAGTAAGACTTCGAGACGCTCCATCTGTTCTTTTCGGCTAATCCCCAGGGTCTGCAAAACCAGCAGTAAATTTTCTTCCACCGTTAGTTTGCGAAACACGGAAGGTTCCTGAGATAGATAACCAATTCCCAGCTGAGCCCGTTTATACATGGGTAAATGAGTGATCTCCCGGTCATCAATGAATACTTTTCCGGATGATGGTTTGACCATTCCGGTGAACATATGAAACGTGGTCGTTTTGCCGGCTCCATTGGGTCCCAATAAACCGACGGCTTCGCCTTTGCCGACTTCGATGGAGATATGATTAACGACTGTTCGCTTACCATAAGTTTTAGTGAGTAATTTACCTCGCAGAATTTTTTTCTGAGTTGTAGTTTCTTCCAAAATCACCTAAAAATTATTTGGTTCCTTCTTTTTTAGAGTGGGTAGTTTCGTAACCCGTTGTCTGTGGCCCGTAGTCAGTAAAACAACCATAGCGTATTCATAAGTCGTTATTTGTTGCAGAACACGTCCGCTTTATTTATCATATTTCCCAGCATCTGTCCTATCCTTTGGTTCATTTCTATCAATCTGTTATAGTCTGTTACTCCAATATACCGGCAATCTTTTGCAAAATCGACCCAAGTTTCTGTTTCTCCATTTTCTCCATCGCAATCTGTTAATTTACTGGTAAAATGAGCAATATACCTGCGTTTAGACCAGGCCTCTTTCAAATTTGCACAAACAGATCTGGAAGCTTTGCGAATTTGATCTGTCAATGAGTATTTTTCCTCTTTCGGGAATTTTTTAGATAAGAAAAAAATATCCATAGCCTGTTTGTATGCCAACTTATAAACATCTAACTCTTTTGCTGATTTAATATACATAATTTATTGCACCATTTTTGAACTCAAAGAATCATTGTTTACAGACCACGGATTGCAGACCACGGACATATCCACTCGTTTCAAGAAAGAGTCTTTTTTTATTTTACCCACTGAATTTGAGAAAGAACCATTTATTTCAATTTTCGATCCGTAACCCCGGCGGGCTTTTCTATTGTCCAATTCTTCAGGTCGGAATCAGATTCAAACCCAATTCCGGTAAGCGTATCACAATCACTAACCAGCGTGATAAATACCTCCGATAAGATCCGTTCCCGTTTATGATCCCAGCGCAGTTCCTCGGTAAACAGAGTAACGCCGCTATCCGAAACGACAACCACGTTACCTTCCGCAATCAGATCATTCGTGCGTTCGTTCACGCGGGCACGCAGGGATTTAAGATGAGAAATATGTGACTGCTCTTCATCGAAAAAATCAATATCCACCGATTCATCCAATACAACAACGGATTCATCGTTGTTTTTTGTTAAATGTCCGGCAAGAATAACAGCCTTTATTTGACCATCCTTCGTCAAAATGATTTCAGTGTTCCAGCTTTCCTGATCGGGATATTGCTTTTCCTCCACGCTGGCAGCGTCTTCTTCCACCGAAGAACAGGAAAAATACAATAAAATTGATATCAGGTAGATAACAAATTTTCTCATGCCATTATACCATAGCGCAGGATATCATGGATATGAATGATCCCAATTGGTTTGCCGGTTTTTTCTCCATCATACACAAACAAATTTGTAACCGAGAAATTTTCCATTTGATACAAAGCGTCAATCGCAAGAGTTGCCGAGTTTATCGATTTTGGACGCGATGTCATAATATTTTTCGGAGACATAACCAGAAAATTCTTTGTTCGTTCCAATCCTCTCCGTAAATCACCATCGGTAATGATGCCTGCTAAATTTTCATCCTCATCCAAAATACCGACGACGCCAAGACCCTTTTTTGTCATAACGAATAACACGTGCTTCATCGTATCCTTCAAGTAAGCAAGTGGAATTTTATCACCGGTGTGCATTAGATCGCGGACGGTGGTAAGTAATCGTTTTCCCAAAGTACCTCCCGGATGCAGTCCGGCAAAGTCGGTTTCTTTAAACTTGCGTTTATCCATCAGGGCGACCGCCAGGGCGTCTCCCATTGCCAGTGTGACAATTGAACTGGCAGTCGGTACGATACCGAGTGGACAGGCTTCTTCTTTGACGCTGGTATCTATGACAATATCACATTTTTGGGCAAGTGAGGAATCACAATTACCAATAAATCCGATAACGGGAATTTTTAATTTTTTAACATATGGAATCATGTGAGTAATTTCGCTGGTTTCACCGCTATTTGAAATCACGATCAATGCATCATGTTTGCCGACACCGCCAAGATCACCATGCCCGGCTTCATAGGCGTGAATAAAAAAACTGGGAGTCCCGGTCGATGATAATGTTGCGGCGATTTTTCGTCCGATCAGTCCGGATTTACCCACGCCGGTCAAGATGACTTTTCCACTTATATGATACAATAATTCAATAGCCTTTTTAAAATTTTTATCGATCCTGTTTTCCAGATCAGCGATTGCTCCGGATTCAACCCGAATAAGTTCTCTGGCTTTTTCTAAGTAGGATGACGGCATAAATTATGAATCCTTATATGTATCTTTTGTTATTTTCTCAACGGCAATATCAAATTTATCCTGGGCTTTAAGAATTAATTCAATGACTTCCCGAACAGCTCCCTGACCACCTTTTGCCCTGGTAACATAGGTCGCGATTTTCTGTACTTCCGGTAAGGCATTGGCAACGGCAATTCCGACGCCAACCCGGCGTATCAGCGGAATATCCACAAGATCGTCCCCGATATAGACGATTTCCGAATCATCAAGATGAAACGATTCTCTGATTTCCCGGTAAGGTTCAATTTTTGCCAGATTACCCTGATACAGGTGTTCCTCAAGTCCCAATTCGCGCATGCGGTGAGTAGTCACCCCGGAATTCCGCCCGGAGATGACCGCCAATGGGAAATTTACAGCTTTTAGAAGGGCGATTCCAGCTCCATCAAGAACATGGAACTGTTTGAATTCATCCCCGTTATCACCAATGTATAGTGAACCATCGGTAAAAACACCGTCCACATCCGCAATCAGCAGTTTGATTTTTTGCAACCGGGTTGTAAGATCACTATTCGTCATAAAAACCCTTAACTGTGTCTTTTATAGCTATAAGCTCCGAAAGTAGTTTCGAAAGTTGATCGAGTGGAAATTGACTTGCCCGGTCGCTTTTTGCCTGATCAACGTTATCATGCACCTCTATAAAAATTCCATCCACGCCCGCGGCAACCATTGCCCTGGTAACATGCGGAATATATTCCCGGGTTCCGCCGGTAGTCTGACCTCCGGGAATTTGAGCGGAATGGGTCGCATCAAAAATAACCGGGTAGCCGGTTTGCTGCATAATAGGAATTGCACAGACATCCGAGACAAGCCTGCCATAACCGAAGCTGGTTCCTCTGTCGGTCAGCAAAATGCGTTTATTTCCGGTAGATTCGATTTTTTCTACAATGTGTTTCATATCATAGGGCGCAATAAATTGTCCCTTTTTAATATTAATCGCCTTACCGGTATTTCCAGCGGCAAGCAGCAAATCGGTTTGACGACACAGAAATGCGGGTATCTGCAAAACATCCACTACTTCCGATGCCGGAATCACCTGTAACGTTTCATGAATATCGGTCAATACCGGTACATCAAACTCCCGCTTTACTTCGGCAAGGATCTTCAAACCATTCTCAAGCCCCGGTCCCCGGTAGGATTCAATCGATGTGCGGTTGGCTTTATCGAATGACGCTTTAAAAACAAACGGCGCCTGCAATCTTGCGGTCAATTCTTTCAACTGCTCCGCCATGTACAGGGTATGATCACGACTCTCGATCACACAGGGACCCAGGATGAACAAAAGCGGTTGATCTCTTCCGACCTTGATGGAATCGATAATAACGTTAGTCATGTTTTATGTGCTCTTTATGATAATGTATTGCCGCTTTCACAAATTCACGGAAAAGCGGGTGCGCCTTATTGATCCGGGATTTTAATTCCGGGTGAAACTGACAGGCGACGAACCATGGATGATCGTGTACTTCAATCATTTCTACCAAATCCAGTTCTCTATTCATGGCTCCGATAACCAATCCTTTTTCAATCAAGCGAGTCAATAGCTTATTATTCACTTCATAGCGATGGCGGTGACGTTCCGTAATGTCCTTTTTGCCATATATTTCAGAAGCCTTCGTACCGGATTGTATCTCTGCCGGATAGGCTCCCAGACGCATGGTGCCGCCCTTACCGGAAATGCTTTTTTGAGCTTCCATCAAATCAATGACCGGAAATTTTGTATCACCGTTAAATTCCGTACTGTCGGCATTTTCCATGCCGCTAACGTTCCGGGCAAATTCAATCACAGCGCACTGTAATCCCAGACAAATTCCGAAAAATGGAATATTACTCTCACGTGCTTTTCTGACAGCAGTTATTTTTCCTTCAATCCCACGCTCACCAAACCCGCCGGGCACTAATACACCATCGACATTTTCAAACAATTGATCTGAATTTTCATAGCGTATATCTTCAGCTTCGATCCAGCGAAT
>JAGLWX010000441.1 GCA_023133185.1 Fidelibacterota bacterium | reverse complement strand
GGATTTTTTATTTTATTTACAAATTTTTCCAGTGAGCGCAGATCAGATTTTTTCCTCGGCAATTTGAGAGCATCAAGAACCAGATCGCCCAGATGCTGAGAGTCCAGCATCAATGGTATTTCATAAATCGTTTCTGCGTCGAACGCTTCAATAACGGCTTCTGATGAAACGTTGCAAAACAGGGCAATTTTTTTTTGAACCGATTCATCAAAATGGTATTTCGTACGGCATAATAATATATCCGGTTGAATGCCGATTTCTCTAAGACGTTGCACACTATGCTGGGTAGGTTTGGTTTTTAACTCGCCACTGGTTTCAATATATGGCACCAGAGTCAAATGGACATTTATGCAATTTTCATGTCCCACATCGAGCCTGAATTGCCTGATCGCTTCCAGAAAAGGCAGACTTTCTATATCACCAACCGTACCGCCGACTTCCGTAATAACGATGTTATAATTCTTAGCCCTGTTTACCGCAACAATGCGTCGCTTTATTTCATCGGTGATATGAGGAATTACCTGAACCGTGGCGCCAAGATAATCCCCTCTTCGTTCCCGCGTAATCACCGTGTTATAAACCTTGCCGGTTGTCGTATTATTACAGGAACTCATATCTTCGTCGATAAAGCGTTCATAATGTCCCAAATCCAGGTCGGTTTCAGCGCCGTCTTCAAGCACGTAAACTTCTCCGTGTTGATAGGGACTCATTGTCCCGGGGTCAACATTTATGTACGGATCAAATTTCTGGATAGTGACCTGATATCCCCGCGATTTTAAAAGATAGCCAATGGAGGCGCTGGAAATTCCTTTTCCCAGCCCGGAAATAACTCCACCGGTGACAAAGATATATTTAGTCGTCATCTCAGGCTTCATTGGATTTTAATATCCTCTCCATTTGTTTAATGTCTTCCGGTGTATCGATCCCGATTGAAAACTTATCGGTTAAAACAACATGTATCCGGTCGCCGTTTTCAAGGATACGGAGTTGTTCCAGCTGCTCTAATTGTTCCAGGGTCGATGGAGGCATATTAACAAATTGCAATAAATAGGATTTTCGGTAAACGTATAACCCGGTATGAGCCAGGGCAGGGTGAGACTGTAAATACTCTTTCGCCCTAATGTAGGGAATATTCCGGCGACTGAAATACAAGGCGTTTTGGTGTTTATCGATCAGCACTTTGACAATGTTGGGATTTTCCAATTCTTCATTCCGGATTCCTGCTCTGGCAGCTGTTACAACTTGTATTTCGGGTTTGTGTTTGAGAAGATCAATTGCCTGATCGATCATGCCGGTATCTAAAAAAGGTTCATCTCCCTGAATATTCGCAACGATATCGACATCCATTGAACGGGCAACGAATGCGCAGCGATCGGTGCCGGACGGTAAGCCGGATGGCGTCATAACTGCCTCGCCGCCAAATTGTTGCACAACTTCCAAAATTCGCTCATCATCGGTTGCAACAACCAGTGAATCAAGGTTTGAACATTTTAAAGCATTTTCATAGACATGCTGGATAAGAGGTTTGTTACCAACCATTACAAGGGGTTTTCCCGGCAGCCTGATGGAATGATATCGTGCAGGTATAATCCCGGCTGCCTTCATCGCTTCAACCCTTTAATATCCAACGGGACTTTAATAAATGGACCACTTTTCTCAGGTGCGTTTGAAAGGACCTCTATCCGGGTAAGTCTGGCGATTTTCTCGATGATCACTTCATCCATTTTAATTTTTACTTAACCTCATCGCTGTCACTACGCCGGGCAATTTACAATTATTGCTATCCTAAAGCAAGCAAAGCTAAATAAGTGGCACAATTATTGTCATACATTGAAAATACTTTAAAGAAGCTTGACAAAGTAGAAAATAATTTCTAATCTATTTGTGAATTGAAATCGGAAACATTTAGGCATTTATGCTATACCGATTAATATCTATCATTTGGCTACGGAGCAAAAACTCTGTTAATTTGCTCAAAAACCAAAGGAGCCGTTTTATGTGTAAAAAATCAATCATTCTTATTATTTTGATAATATTTATGTCGTACGTATTGGTTGCTCAGGCAGGTGGATATGCGCTGAGTTTTGATGGAAGTGATGATTATGTCAGCGTACCTGATCATTCACAGTGGGATTTTAGCTCCAATGATTTTACAATTGAACTCTGGGCAAAATTAGCGGATACACCAACAAATAATAATGGTCTATTAACCCGATCTATTGGAGAAATCAATCCAAGTACGTTTGATGGATATGTGCTTGCTATACAAGCTAATGCAAATAGGCGTAATGGTAATTTTAGG
>JAGLWX010000440.1 GCA_023133185.1 Fidelibacterota bacterium | reverse complement strand
CAATCCCAATATACGGACGGCGAGGGCAATCCCTTCCCGTTTGCGCTGCCCATCGGTCAGGGGCTTGGAATCGGAATCATAAACGTTCATATCGACGCCGTGCTTCGTTCTATTCAGACAGACTACAATTTGAATATTCTCTCCCGCCCGCATTTGGTGACTCTTGATAATCAGGAGGCGTCTATTGAGGTTGGCGACCAAATCCCGTATAAAGTTTTAAGTCAATACGGAATAACATCATACGAATTCAAATCGGCGACTGTAAAACTGCTTATAAAGCCACATATTAATAACGACCGGACAATAACCATCGAAATAAAACCGAATGCCGATTTCCAGAACGGTCAGACGCCGGACGGTATTCCTATTATCGCCACCCGAAAAGCCAGCACTAAGGTAAAAGTAGGCAATGGTAAAACTATTATTATCGGGGGACTCATGCGGGACTCGGATGTTCAAACCATCAGTAAAGTTCCTATACTGGGATCAATCCCCATCTTGGGCGCTCTGTTTCGAAGTAAGATAAACAAAAAAGAGAAAACCGAACTGGTCATCTTTATTACGCCCAGAATTATGAGTGACAAGTTGGCGGAATCGGAATTAGTTCCGGAAAAACACCTGTCCGACGATGCCGTTAAAAAATTGAATAAATTGCAAGGAACTAAAAATTAACAATAAAGAACAGGGAAATCTCATGAACTTAAAAAATACTTTAAAAATTATGGTCATTGATGATGATCCCGAAATTTTAGATTGCTTTAAATCGATTTTCGACAAATCCGGGGCACATTTATTTCTTTGTAAAAACTCCATTTCAGCAATTGAAGAGATGAAACACGAGACCTATCATATTGCTTTTATTGATCTGTATATGCCCGTTATGAATGGCATGGAAACAATGACACGACTCAAAGAGATTAATCCGAGTCTGGTTGCGATTATGATTTCCGGTTTTCGAAATCCGCATATGCTGGAAGCGGCCAAAAGAAGCGGCGCACAGGATTATCTTTATAAACCTTTGAATGTTAAAGATATACTTCTAAGTACAATTATACCAATAAAACAATCCTAAAATCAGAAAATATAGGAGCTTGTTATGGACTCACAAAACATATTAAAGATTATGGTTATCGATGACGACCCTGAAATTCTGGAATCCTTCAAGAAGATTTTTGAAAATTCGGGCTTTCATCTCTTCCTCTCCAATAATGGTGTTACTGCCATCGAGAAGATGAATCATGAAAAATACCATATCGCGTTCATTGATCTGTACATGCCGGTGATGAACGGACTGGAGACGCTGACCCGCCTGAAAGAGAGTAATCCGGATTTGATTGCCGTAATGATCTCCGGCTTTCGTAATGAGCAGATGCTGGAAACCGCAATAAAAAGCGGTGCCCATGACTACCTGTACAAACCACTCGACATCCAAGATATTATCGGGATCACGCTGAAGCTATCCCGGCAACTGGGAATCCGGAGTGATTTGGAAGTTTTTTTCGAATGAATTTTATATGAAAGTCGTCCGCGAATTTCACAAATGATATTTGAAATTTGATATTTGCAATCTGAAATCTGAAATTCTTGTCCGGCGTAGCATAGATGGAAGATGAAGTAATCTTTGCGAAAGTTCGTTTTTGGTAATGC
Organism: Fidelibacterota bacterium; assembly: GCA_023133185.1. Taxonomy (GTDB): domain Bacteria; phylum Fidelibacterota; class UBA2242; order UBA2242; family UBA2242; genus UBA9312. Next base: position 3,062 of record JAGLWX010000440.1, on the reverse strand, counting down.
AAAAGATATAATTGAATTCTGTAGATCTCTTTTAAATAGCTTTCGCAAAGTTTTTCTCCACATATCTTATTACCCTTATCCTAAAGAATCTTCGATCGATCATTAAGTCAATCTATCCTGTATAATCCGGCAGTTGCCGGACGAAGCATGGATCCCTCAATAAAAAAAAGGCCTGCCGTCTGGCAGACCTTTTTTTAGAACAAATCGTCCGAAAGTACTATTTGATATATAGCATTTTCTTTGCCATTTGATTACCATCAATAGCTAAACGATAAACATACATACCTGTTGCGTATCCACTGGCGTCAAAATCAAACTTATAACTACCAGAATTCATTTTCTTATCAACGAGAGTCACAACTTCGTGTCCCAACATATCATATACAATAAGTTTAACTAAACCGTCATTTTTAATACTAAACGGTATAGTCGTTGTCGGGTTGAACGGATTCGGGTAATTCTGTTTCAGAGCAAATTTGTCAAGAACAACGACATCATTGTCGATAGCGTCGGCAGCCCAAGTCCATTTGTCCAAAGTATTCATATAAAAATCAACGGTGTAGAGAGTATTAGCATCAGTAAAAAAACCACCGCGAGGACCATTTACAGCACCGGCAAATGGAGGAGCCTGTAAATTATGATCGTTAGCAGGATCGGGACCTTCTGTACCAATTTCTTCAACATATTCACCTGTTACTGGATCAATTATATACCACAGACAAAGTGGACCTGCCCATAGTCGTCTTAAAGCACCAACGAGTAATTTGCCATCAGGTGTTAAATCTAATGACTCTACCCAAAGGTTGACATTGGTATATGTTGAATCTGGTGTGACTAATTCATCAAGGTTTCCCAGTGTGTCAACTTTTTCAAATTGATTGAATTCAGCATCTTCAGAAAACCAATGATGCACTCCTGTACCATTCCATGTGCTTCCGGTGTAAAGATGCGTTCCATCTTCATTTGTTATGACAGCGATTGTTCGATTGATTTGATTATTTGCTTCAACAGCATTTGCTATAAAAGTTAAATCTTCATCTAATAAATAGATTGGATTACCACCACTAACCTTACCAACATAAATAAGACCTGTAACAGCATCCTGCACTGCTTCTGTAATCGACCCCATCGCTGATGGAGTCCATTTTCCTAAACATGCCCCTGTCTGATAATCGAAACGATAAACACTAGACCAAGCGGAATATAATATATTCCCATCGTTATCTAAGCTAATCCCTTTCCCACTACCATTATCCTTTGATTCACTATACAAAGTATCCATTGCACCACCTGGCAATGTAAAGATAGTAATTGGAGAGAAACTCGCATGAGAACCGTCTGGATTAAAACAATATAGTGGCACGAAGTGGCAGGTATCATCAGCAATTCCATCATTATGGTTATAACCAACAAATTCCGGACTTCCGTTTTGATCCGGGCCATTCCCAAAATGAATAGCAACCCAGATTCGCCCATTCCCATCAACAACAACACCATGTGGAGAATAGCTCTCAAACCATTCACCACTGATACTTCCAGTGCCGCCGACTAATCCTGAATCGACTCCACTGAACTCGAAAACAGTCTCAGCATGGTTCCATCCTGCCCAAGTCATTGTGACCAGAGCCAGAACAAAAACAACTACTAACAACTTCTTCATCTTTTCCTCCTTTGGTTTACACTTTCTTTCTATCACGTTTAATACAGATTTATACATGCATTAAACCCATATTAATTACGTCCATAATAAGGCGCACCATCTTCAAACATATTGACCTTAATCAACGATGTTTTTTCAGCATTGGTAGCATTTCTAGTATTAATATATAAATATTTTCCTTCATCCCATACAATACGATATGCAACTTGTCCACCTAAAATGCCTGTATACACCTGTGAAATAGTTCCGGCAGAATAGTCACCACCTACTGGTTCAATTTGCAGCAACGAATAATTACTAGTACCAACATATAAAGTTCCAGTAAAATCGAAAGTAAAAGATGTAACAACCGCATTAGAGTACATACCGGCTTCTGCCCAGTCATATACTTTCTCCAGATCACCGGATAATAAACCATTAGCTACATCCAGCGGATATTTGGCAATATATGGGGTTTTACTCATCAGTGTATTTTCCCCATTATATATTGCCATGACATAGAGGTTCTGTCCATAAACACGTCCACCAGATAGTACGGTATCGGCATATTCTACCAAAAGCGTCGGCTCCATGGATATAATGTCGACTGAATAGACTGCTGATTCCGTTACCAAATAGAGATTATCATTTTCATCAAAATCAAAACCTTTAGTATTGTAACCAGCTTTCTTGTAAGTATGACTGAATGTTGTTGTATCTGTTTTCATAATGTATTTTAGATAAATGTAATAAAATGCGTCTCCGGGACCAATCTTAATATTTGTTGTGCTTATTGCTTTTAAAATTTCAGCATTGCCACCAACTCCAACGGAATTTCCCTGTGGATTGATTTTATCGACATATTTTCCATGGGTCACATATAGATTATTCCGGGCATCTAAACAGATCCCCTCAGGTTCCAGATATTGATCGTACCCAGGAATAACAGACGTTGGATCCATTAATTTATACGGACGGAAGACTGTATCACCTTGTTCATATAATCCAAATTCCCAGCTGGCATTGCTGCCGAATTTCGATATCATAATCCGCAAAGAATCGGAAAAATTAACAGGAGGCGTCACCACGAGTTTGGTTGCTGAATGGGACCTAATCACAGCCAATTCACTACCGAAATTAACCAGCACTTCGTCTGCATTATCACCAAAATATTGTCCGACAATGGTGACCGTATATCTCTCATCGGCTCCACCATAAGCAGAATCAGGGGGTGTTACGCTTGTAATGACCGGATTGGGATCAACTGTTCTGGGGCCAAAGATACTATCTGGTTCCTCGGTATTGCAACTAAGACCAATAAATAAAGATATAAGCACGAATATGATTAACGGTTTTCTCATTCTATTGTCTCCTTAAATAACTTATGAATTTTTATTTTCAAAATCAAATATCCTTTTATAAA
>JAGLWX010000044.1 GCA_023133185.1 Fidelibacterota bacterium | reverse complement strand
CCGGACAAATTTGAAGATCAGCAATCCCGGCGCCGACAAATGGGCGATCCAAATTGACGAGGCTTCAGATGAAGATAAAGATATCCTTAAAGCGATCACAATGGAGGATATCCTATCTCAGATTCATTTACCGACAATCGACATTCTGAAAGTAGATATCGAAGGCGCCGAACGAACGCTGTTCCGTGCCAATACGGATTGGCTGAAACAGGTCAATGTCCTGATCATAGAAATTCATCCTGTAGAAGGATGCAGAGACACCGTATTTAACGCCGTTAATGAATTCCCCCACTCTGTTCAAATTAGAGGGGATACCACAATGATCAAATTCAATCATGGGAATTAATATTATTTTCGGGGAATTATAACTAATTCTCCTCAACGGAGGTCATTGAAACAATTTATGATGGACCATTTGAAAATAACAGACCGCCATAATAATTTCCATGACAATCCGGTAAAACCAACCATCATTTATCTGAAAATTTCAAACACGATTAATTTTAATCAATATCTTGACATAAGCTGTTATTGTACTAAATTTCAACAGTAAGAAAAGTAATTGGGGAGCATGAAATGAAACTACAAGTTATTTTAGAGCCAAGCAGCGAGGGCGGATATACTGTAACTGTTCCCTCATTACCGGGTTGTATTAGCGAGGGTGATACAAAGGAAGAGGCTATTAGTAATATTAAGGAGGCAATTGAGCTCTACCTTGAACCTGTTGAAGATGATTTTGTATCAAATAAAGTACATTCACAGATATTCGAACTGGCAATATGACCAAAATACCAAGCCTCAATTATGAAAAAGTAATTAAAGCATTACAACGCGACGGATGGGTTATTGTAAGACAGAAAGGCAGCCATATCAGATTACAAAAACATACTATTGATAAGACATTCAAACTTACCGTTCCCGCTCATAAACCAATCAAGCGTTCAACTTTATCACATATATTAAAACAAGCGGATCTATCCATACAACGTTTTTTAGAGTTGTTGTAAGATAAACACTAATTCTCCTTGAAGAGATGTCTTTGACACAAGTCCCGGACTGAGAATAACAGCGGCGGATGTAGTTTTCATTATATTTGAGGAAGCACAAACAACTCATTCCCAAGCCCCAGCTTGGGAACGATAAGGCAGGATGCAGTTTTCATTTAAGTACTCGCTACCGGATACCGGATCAGTCGGAATACTGACGATGATGTTTATTATCACTATTAATTGGAGGAAGCGGATAAATGGATGAAGAGCGCAATAGTATATTTTTTAAAATATCTGTTATTTTAAATTCCAATAAAACCGCAATTTTATTTTTGGCAACCGTAATTCTCGCCCTGATCTTCCTCTTTCCGGGAGTGGGGGTATTGTTTGCCTTCATTGTCATAATACCGGTAATCATTCTTACATTTAAGCAGGGAATACTGCAAGAAATAGGTTTTCGAAAGCCGGAGAACTGGGGCAGAACCATCCTGACCGCATTGATCCTGGGCTTTGTGATCGAAATGTCTTCTCAACTGTTCTTCAGCCCGATTATCGAGTATTTTACCAAAGTCGAAATTGACCTGAGTGAAATGGATCCCCTGAGAGGAAATCTCACGAATTATTTCATCATGATGATCGTCGGCTGGATCGCGGGTGGCGTCATGGAAGAAATCGTTTTCCGGGGCTTCCTGATCACTCGTTTGAAAAAAGTATTCGGAGAGCACCCGGCTTCCCTGATACTGATCCTGCTGATTTCATCGATTCCGTTCGGACTGGCTCATCAGTACCAGGGCGCAGCAGGAATGTGGAGTACCGGTTTGATTGCTATCATTCTCGGTATTATTTTCATTAAAAACAATTACAATCTCTGGCTGCCTATTCTCACTCATGGATTTATAAACACAGTCGGAATGTCCCTGATATATTTCAATTGGGATATTCAGCTAATCAATCTCATCTGAGACGGTGAAGAGATTATCACCATCCCGGAGTAATGAGCGAGATACTCTGACCTTAGTAAGCAAAACCGTTTTTATCCGCAATAGCGGGTCAAACGGGTTTCAATAGAGTTTGTGTGACTCAATGATAAGACAGAAAATATAAATTCATTTAAGAACCCCGATTCACTCCGTTACAGGGCAGACAAGGATTAACGATTTTAGAATTGAGAATTTGAAGCAGATGGATAAATTTGATTTATTCAAAGAATCCCATATCGTGAGAAGAGTGGTATTCTATCCTAACTTCAAAAATCAACAATCGGTGTTCCTTGTTCTGAGATCAAAAGAAGCTGAAGATGACCAACAAAAAGCAAAAAATAAAAGTCAGCGAGGATAGAAAGCTAAACCCTTTTAGCCCTCGCTTCGTTCGAGTTATCACTCATTCCCAAGCCCCAGCTTGGGAACGTTAGCGAAGGATTTATTAAAATTTCATACAGAGTTTAATGATATCTATGCTTAGTTTTATCTTAGCAGGATCATATTTTATCAGTTCGCTTATCAGCTCGTGAATAAGTTCTTCCTTCTCCGTATTATAAATCTCGATTTGATCTATACATAGAAAAGAAAAAAGATCAACAATATCTTTATCCAATGCATTTGCAATCTTTATTAAAGTCGTAACAGATGCATTTGATTCGCCTCGCTCAACCAGTCCCAAAAACGTGGGATGTAAATCCGCCTTGAACGCCAGCTTCTCGATACTGAGATTTCTTTGCTTTCTGAATTCCCGTATTCTGTTTCCCAATTGGATTTTGATTTTTTCTATGTCATAAATTTTCATACTGATTATGTAATTAAATTTTTAAATATTACCTATAGCGCATATAATATATATTTCTTGACAATAACGCATATAAGCGTTATTATTTGTTGTGTCATGTTGTTGGAATTTTCCGAGAAAAAGGGTTATGAACACAACATTGGATAAAATTCTCAAAAAAACTTTAAGGCAGAGGTCTCCGCCTAGATTTACTGGAATTGTGTAATTCTTATAATGCTTAATTTGAGATATTTAAAATCAACATTAAAAAAGTAAAGTGGGAAAACAAAATGAAAGCAAAAAAAATATTACTATTAGGTATGATTACGTTAACATTGTTCTTTATCTTTGGCTGTGCTGCATTTACTCAATATGGGAAATTGGATAAAAGTGCACACCAATATTATGCTCAAGGGAGTTACGACCTTGCTGTTTTTAATAGCGCTAAAGCTTTGAGATTAAATCCAGATTATGAAAAATCTCAGATGTTAATTCAAGATGCTTTTAGAGCAGGGAGTAATGCACATAAAAATAAGATTAAGGAATTAAAATCGTCAACAGCAAAATTTAAGTGGGATGAGATTGTATCTGAATATCAAGCATTAATTAAAATTAATCAAACAATAAGAGAACTGCCAACTCTCAAAACGAAAAAAACTAAGGAAGTAATAAAGTTTGAAACCACAGACTACACTAAGGAATTAGCAGAATCTAAGACCAATGCAGCCGAAGCCCATTATCAGGAAGGCTTAACACTTTCGAGAAGAGAGGGAATTGATATTCAGAAAAAAGCAGCCAAAGAATTTAAGGCAGCGATGAGTTTTATCCCGGACTACAAAGAAGCTTCTTCTCTGTATGATAAGTCAAGAAAAGCAGGTATAAAGAGATTAGCAATAATCCCTTTTAAGGATAAAAGTGGAAAGATGGGTAAATATGGTGATCTATCCGGAATGATAGTTGATGATATTGTAAGTAATTTAATGGCTGATCAATCTGCAATGGAATTCTTAGAGATTATTTCTCGTGATCAACTTGAAATGGTTATGCAAGAACAGGAGTTAGGATTAACCGGAATAATTGATGATAATACCGCAGTAGAAGTTGGTAAAGTGCTTGGACTCCATGAAATACTTACAGGCAAAATAACACAGATAATCTATACGCCTGAGAGAACAATTAGTAAAAATGTGAAACAGAAGGGGAAAGCAGTCGTAGGTGAAGAGAAATACGTAGATAAAAAAGGAAAAACCCGTACCAGAAATGTATATGGAGACGTATATGCAAACGTAACAATTTATACTAGAACAACAGGAGCTAAAATATCTGGATCATATAAAGTTATTGACATAAAAACAGCTAAATTGAAGAAAAGTGAGTCTTTTACAGGAAATTCTAACTTCAAACATGAATGGGCTAAATTTTCAGGTGATGAAAGAGCATTGGACCGTGAAACAAGAAATCTTGCCAGTAATACAGAAAGCCCCGCTCCAGTGGAAGACGAAATGATTAATAAAGCGGCAAAGAATTTGTCATATTCATTATCAAGTAAATTAAAAGAATATGCTAGATAGCGCTTATATGTAAAACTTCTGGTTATCGACCACTTCTCTTATTATGATTGATTACTAGCAGCAAGTGGATACAGCAGCAAGTTTGATACTTGTGATTGTTTAGGTGTTTGAATGTGAGATTTCTTAGCGAGTACAGAAATCTCACATTATTTTTAAATTCCTGTTTCATAAAAAGGAAGGATATTATGAAAAAGCATTTATTAATTGCAGGCATAGCTATCGTTTTGATAGCCACAGCTCAAAAAGCAGAGGCAGTAAACTGGACAACAGAAACTGTTGATAGTTACGGAAGTGTAGGCAAACATACTTCACTTGCTCTGGATAAGGATGGCTGGCCGCATATCAGTTACTATGATGATAGTAATAATGATTTGAAATATGCTTATAAGGACGGCTCAGGTTGGCATAGGACAACCGTAGATGCAACACTATATTATTACAACGCATGGACATCTATTGCACTTGATAGTCTTGGTTATCCACATATTAGTTACCACGATGATGGTAATGATGATTTGAAATATGCTTACAAGGATAACTCGGGTTGGCATATAGAGACAGTCGATAGCTATGGGTCTGTGGGTTCTGGCTCAGAGATAGCGCTAGATTCCGATGGTTATCCACATATTGCATATTATGGTGATTACGACGGTCATAGACGATTAAAGTATGCGTTTAAGGATTTCTCAGGCTGGCATACCTATACTCGAGTCTGGGATATTACTTCCCAGAATTGGACAGGAACACCATTTTCAATTGCTCTTGACCTCTATGATTTCCCACATATCAGTTACTTCGACGATAATAACTTGAAGTATATTTACAAAATGGGGACAAGTTGGACCTTTGAGACTATAGAAACTGGCTACGGTGAGGGAAGTGGTACCTCTATCGCACTGGATCAAAGTGGTTATCCACATATTGCGTATAATAGAGAATCAGGCGAAGATCTAAAATATGCTTATAAAGATGAAACAGGATGGCATCTTTATACTGTTGATAGTGATGGTTACGTTGGTGATTGTCCATCAATTGCATTGGATTATCAAGATTATCCTCATATAAGTCACGGAGATTATACACACCACGACTTAAAATACGCTTATAAGGACGGTACTGGCTGGCATAATCAGACGGTACAAAGTTATAACAATGTTGGCTACTGGTCATCTATTGCAATTAATTATTCCGGCGAGCCTCATATCAGTTATTATGATGATACTAATGATGATCTTAGATTTGCCAGACCTCAGACTTATGGACCCCAGCCGTTTACTCTTATTTCACCTACTAATGGTTCCTGGACAAATACAGAACCAACATTTATGTGGGAGGCGTGTGGTTATCAAGGAGATAGTCTTTCTCGTTATGAACTCTGGGTTGATGGGGCGTGGAATAGAAATGTATCGAAAACTCGGACTTTCTCAGAGCCTGCCTCTCCACTATCATCTAGTTGGCGTACATGGAATGTAAAAGCAGTTAAATTAGACGGTAATTCAATTTGGTCAAATGAAACCTGGTCCGTAAGAATAGATGCTACGCATCCAATTATTTTCAATATAAATTCGCCTGATGACAATACATGGACTAGTGATAGAACGCCGACCCTTACCTGGGAAGCTTCAGCTGATGCAGAATCTGGACTTAAAGAATATCGTCTTTATATTGATGGCTCACTTGCTAGAGTAGGTATTCATCCTGATTCTACATCAACTACGACATTATGGAATCTTAGCAGTGGTGATCATACATGGTATATTGTTGCAGTTGATAATGCTGGTAACTCAACTCAATCAAATCAGATATGGACAGTTAAAATTGATTACACCGGGCCCAATTACTTTTCCCTGTACTCTCCTGACAATTATAGTTATACTAGTATTGACACACCAACATTTATATGGGAATCAACAACAGATTTAGGTATTGGCTTGTCCCATTATCAGTTATGGATGAGAGATTATCCTGGTAGTTATTACTACTATATGGTTCAAGATAGTATAATAGCTACGACATATACATTATTATTTTCAGAAAATGATACTATCTCTCAGGTATTAAGTCATGGAAGGTGGTATTGGAAGATTAGAGCACTAGATGCTTTAGGAAACTATAGGGAAACATATACCAGAACATTAAATGTCGACCTTGAACCACCCTTAGAATTTTCATTATCATCGCCAGCTGATAGCAGTATTGCCACGCTTCCTACTCCAATATTTCATTGGAATTCTACATCAGATAACGACGCTAGTCTTTCACATTATCAATTATGGATTGATAGTACATTAAATGTTGACAATCTTACAGTTACTTCTTCTGCCCCTTCTATTCCTCTTGCTGAAGGATATCATAGCTGGTTTGTTAAGGCAATTGATAATGTCGGAAATATCCGTAATTCTAATGAAACCTGGACTGTTATTCTTGAATGGAATCCACCTACTGCTTTCGATTTGGCTTCACCAGCTCATGGTGATACAGTTTTTTTGAGTTCCCCGGTTTTATCCTGGCATCCGTCATCAGACGCAGGCTCTGGAATTCAAAAATATCAACTATGGATCAATAATAATCTAAACTTTGATAATATTCCTCCCACAGATACTTCCGCAACACCAGCAAACCCTTTAGAAAATGGGCAATACAATTGGTTTGTGAAGTCAGTAGATTTTGCCGGTAATATAACATCTTCAATCTCTATCTGGACTTTCGTAGTAAACGTGGACTATATTCCTCCAATTTCTCAAATAATCTATCCTGCCGATGGCGACACCATTGATGTAATTAGTGTAGTAATACAAGGAACTTCAACTGATGGAACGGGGATTGGGGTAGATTCAGTTTTCGTAAGTACAAATGATGGTCAGACTTGGCATTTAGTACAGAAAGTAAATGAAAATTACGATAACTGGACTTATCTCTGGGAAAATTTGAATTATGGAGATTATATAATTAGAAGCAGGGCGAAAGATTTTGGGGGAAATCTGGAATTCCCGGGAGATAGCATTCGGGTTTATGTGAAAAACTCGTTGCCTTATATAGTTAATCCTTTACCGGATTTATCTCTTATTGAAGATGGGCCTGACACTTTCCTTTTGTCGCTGGATAGTGTTTTTTCAGACTTAAATGTAGGCGATACATTATTATACACGTATGGAGTTATACCATCTGATGCAGGTATTAATATAACTATAAATGAAAGTACTCACATTCCAACTATCAACTTAGAAGAAAATTGGAATGGTAATGCACAAGTGATATTCTCCGCTATGGATAATCAATCAGATGTTGTTCATGACACAATTGCAGTCAATGTATTGTCATTAAATGATCCACCTGAGATTACCACAACAGAGCTTCCCGATGCTATAGAGGATCAGGAGTATAGTTTTGAAATAGAGGCAAGTGATGTTGATCTTATTTATGGAGATAACCTTACATACAGTTTATCAGTCTATCCAGAAGGTATGACATTAAATGATACTTCCGGTAAAATTAGCTGGTTTCCGGATAACGATGATGTAGGGGATACTACTGTAACAGTAGTAGTAACAGATGACAGCAGCGCCACAGATACACAGACCTTCTCATTGCACGTCAATAATACCAATGATGCTCCGGTAATAGTCACCACATTGATAGATGATGCTGTAGAGGATCAGGAATATATTTTTATTATAGAAGCCACAGATCCTGATATACCTTATGGTGATCACCTGACTTACAGTATTACAGTATGTCCAGAAGGTATAACTATTAACTCCACTACTGGAGTGATCAGCTGGCTACCTGATAACAACGATGTAGGAGATACAATCTTAACGGTATTGGTTACAGATGACAGCAGCGCTACTAATGAAAAGAGTTTTACATTGACAATAATTAACAGCAATGATGCACCGAGTGTAGCCTATCTGATACCGGATCAATATACTTATGAGGACACACTATTCAACTTCACATTTGGCGATTCTGTTTTTAAAGATGTAGATATAGGAGACAGTTTAAGGTATAGTGCCACCTTGTCCGATGGTAGTGTTTTGCCTGCTTGGCTGAGTTTTGAAGCGACATTGCCCAGAACCTTTAGTGGGACTCCAACAAATGACGATATAGGAAATATATCCATAAAAGTAACAGCGACAGATGATTCTTCAGCAATAGTAAGCACGGAATTTAATCTTGATGTTATTAACACCAATGATGCACCAGTATTATATCCGATATCTGACAAGGAGATGCTTGAGGATACCACACTAACTGTTACCGTAACGGCAACCGATGATGACGATATGGATCAGATTGAATTAAGTGTAGAATCAGATACATCAGCAGTAGAGGCATATTTTAAAGATAAAGGTACAGAATTGACTAGAGAGTTAATTCTAATTCCAGAAAATAATTGGAATGGTGTAGCGACAATAACAATTACCGTAATAGATAATGCATCAAAATCATCAGATACAACCAGTTTTATGCTCACCGTGTTGCCTCTAAACGATCCACCTGAAATTACTACAACAGAGCTACCCGATGCAATAGAGGATCAGGAATATAGTTTTGGAATAGAAGCAAGCGATGTTGATCATATTTACGGCGATCACTTTACATATAGTTTAATGGTCTATCCGGAAGGCATGACAATAAATGATACTTCCGGTAAAATTAGTTGGTTGCCGGATAACGATGATGTAGGAGATACTACAGTAACAGTTGTAGTAGCAGATGATAGCAGTGCCACGGATATGAAGACCTATACTCTAACAGTGATAAATGTAAATGATCCACCGATTTTAGCTGCGATCTCTGATACAAGTTTCGATGAAGATAGCCAGTTAATAATTGCTCTCTCTTATTTCTATACATACGTTGATGATCCTGATAATGCTGATAGCACTTTAACTTTCGCGTTTAGTAGCACAGATTATATCAATGTCAATGCTTCTGAAGATTCTTTAATATTATATGCTCAAACAGATTGGAATGGAGCTGACACATTACAGATTATTGTTAGCGATGTAAGTTTAAGCGATACCACTTCGTGGAGAATAATAGTTAATCCGGTGAATGATGCGCCGGTGATTACTTCTGTCGATAGTGTATCTGTTACTGAAGACATATATTTTAAATATCTTGCTACTGCAAGTGACACTGAAGATTCTTCTATTACTTTTTCCTATGAAGATTTATCCTGCTGGTTATCTTCAGATGCTGATTCGGTATATGGTGTTCCTACCGAAGGTATGGAAGACACATCTTTTGTTGTAATCGCCAGTGATGGTGAATTAAACGATACTTTAACAGTTATTTTAACAGTAATTGCTGTTAATGACCCACCAACAATTTCTATGATACCGGATACAAGTTTCAATGAAGATAAGCAATTGAAATTTGCCATATCGTACTTCTATGATTTTGTTTATGATCCGGATAATGCCGACAGTTCCCTTGTGTGGTCGTTTTCCGATACAGACTATGTATATGTTACAATGGATAAAGATTCCGTTACCCTAAGTTCTCAAATAGATTGGTTTGGTAAAGACACCTTATCTGCAAAAGTAAGTGATGGCGAATTTTTTGATGAGGCTTCCTTTGTGATTACTGTCCATCCGGTAAACGATCCGCCTTATTTCACAGAGTTAATGCCGGACTCCATATTGTTTGATTCAAATGTTCACGATACACTTCTATTAGCGGAATTGGTTTCAGATGTTGACAATCCGGATTCAACTTTGAACTGGTCTTATATTCGCAGCAGTTTTGTCCTTTGTCATATAAACGATACATTAAATCGCGCTATTTTTTGGGTAGAAGAAAATATGTCGGGTCAGGATACAGTTGTTCTGAGTGTTTCCGATGGAGAATTCACTGTTTATGATTCTCTTATTGTAATTGTGAACCCTGTTACAGGGATTGAATATCTGATGAGCCAAATACCCAGAGAGTATTCTCTGAAACAAAATTACCCTAATCCCTTTAATCCGACTACGACCATAATTTATGGTTTACCGAAGCATAGCCATGTGGATATAAGGATATACGATTTGTTAGGCAGAGAAGTAACAACTCTCGTTAATGATAATCAGGAAGCAAAACACTATAAGGTCATCTGGGATGCTAAAGACAGGTCGGGAAATACTGTTCCCAGCGGAATGTATCTATACAGAATTGTGGCAAAATCCGGGAATAAGACATTCGTAAAAACTAAAAAACTTTTACTAATGCGATAAAATAAGGATCCATTACCGGATAACAGGTCAGTTGGAACACTGATCTCGAAACTCACATTACCGAAGTTTTGTAACTCAACGGCATCTGCTCAGCTATAGAAAACATTAACCATCGAATTTATTCGATGGGATAGAATGGCTTCTACCTGTCGTCCTGACATTCCCAACAGGGACTCTTGGTGGAGCAATCTGAGTACTCACCGAATAAATTCGGCTTGTATTGCTAGAAGCATCAAATCCACTCAATAAATTGAGTGGTTAATGTTTATATTTTCGTCTCGGGCTTGTTCTGAGATCAAAAGAAACTGAAGATTACTAACAAATAACAAAAAATAAGCAAGTCCAGAAACCTAAACCCATTTAGCCCTCGCTTAGTTCGGGCGGAAATGGGTTTTTGATTTAACACAACCAATATCAGAACGGGAGCGCCTGATTTACCGCACTCCCGTCTAACGATCACTGAATATCTTAATTTCAGAACTCCTGACTTATCGCAGATTATTCTGTCTCTAATTTTTGCAAAAATTGCTGAAGCCACGTTGTGGTTTAGATTTCCAATCGGAGTTATTCATGTTGAAATCAGTCGGAGTGGCTGTTATTTCAAAATGCCCCAAGGGACGCCTTCGGCGCAAATAGCCCCAAAGAGACACCTTTCCAAAGGAATCTTCGATCGGCGCAAATACTATATAATCTAAAAATCTATCAGATAATTCTTCAAAATTCAAAGCACACATCCTTATTTTGCAATTTGCACTTTGATATTTGATATTTGAAATAAGAACTCCCGGTTTATCACAAATTATGACATTTTATTTTACGAATTCATTGAAATAAATCATTGATTTTTCAACATCAGGTCAGGAGTTCTGAATTTGGTGTTACTTCAATCCACGCCTTTCCAACAATGCATCAATGTTCGGCTCGGCGCCTCTGAAGCGCTTGTAAAGAACCATCGGTTCTTCGGTCCCGCCTCTGGAAAGGACATTATCCCGGAATGCTTTGGCGGTTTTCTTATCAAATATGTCGGTTTCTTTAAATGCCTGGAATGCATCGGCGTCCAGCACTTCCGCCCAGATATAGCTGTAATATCCCGAAGAATATCCACCGGCAAAAATATGGCGAAAATAAGGAGTTCGATAGCGAACGACAATCTCGGGAATTAATTTAATCCGGTTCAAGGAGTAATCTTCAAATTCCAATATGTCCTGCTCTCTTGTGGTCGTCAGCGTATGCCAATCCATGTCCAGATAGGAAGCAGCGAGGTATTCCACCGTTTTAAAACCCTGATTGAACAAACCGGCGTTTTTAATTTTTTCAATCAATTCGTCGGGAATTATTTCACCGGTTTCATAATGACGGGCGTAGGTTTTGAGAACTTCCGGCTCAAGCGCCCAGTTTTCCATAATCTGTGACGGCAATTCAACAAAATCACGGGCAACATCCGTACCCGATATGGACGGGTAAGTACATTTTGAGAGCAGCCCGTGGAGACCGTGACCAAACTCATGGAAAAGCGTAGTGACTTGATCCAGACTTATTAAAGAAGGTTTCTCGCCGGCAGGTTTGGAAAAATTACACACGTTCGTGACTATCGGTGTCACATTTTCGCCATTTTCAACATACTGATCGCGATAGTTGTTCATCCAGGCGCCGCCGCGTTTGCTTGCGCGTACAAAATAATCAGTATAGAAAATACCAATATGGCTGCCGTCGGCTTCTTTTACTTCAAATACTTTTACGCCTTCATGGTAGATTGGAATATCTTTCCGTTCTATAAAAGTGACACCCCAAAGTTTGGTTGCCAGGTCAAAAGCGCCCTGGCGGACATTTTTCAACTGGAAATACGGTCTCAGGATTTCATCGTCCAGATCATATTTTTCCTTTTTCAACTTTTCCGCATAATACCACCAGTCCCAGGGTTCCAGGACAAAATCGTTCCCTTCACGGTTGATCATCTTCTGTAGTTCTCTGGTCTCGGCTTTTGCACGCTTCAGCGCCGGAGTCCATAATTTATCTAACAACTTATAGACATTTTCGGGGACTTTCGCCATATTTTTATCAAGGATAAAATGGGCATGGGTTGGAAATCCCAATAGCTGCGCCCGTTCAGCCCGTAGCGCCGCTATCTTCGCAGCTATCGCTTTATTATCGTATTCATCATTATTATTTCCGCGATTGACATAAGCAGTAAAGATCTTTTCCCGGAGTTGTCGTTTTTCCGAATACTGGAGAAAGGGAATCATACTTGATTTGTGCAGCGTATAGACCCACTTACCTTCATATTTCCGCTCTTTGGCTGCTCTGACGCCTGACGCAACGACATCATCCGGTAATCCAGCCAAACCATCTTCATTCTCAATGACGAGTTCAAAGGCATTATTCTCTTTCAAAATGTTTTCACCAAATTTCAGCGATGAAACCGATAAGTCTTCATTGATTTCCCGCATACGGGTTTTCTTTTTGGGGGACAGGTTGGCACCGCTACGGATAAAATCTTTAAAATAATTATCAAGCAATGTCTTCTGTTCAACATTCAATGATAATTTATTTTTTTGTCCATAAACGGCTTTCACTCTCTGAAACAGCGTGTCATTCAGATTGATGTCGTCGCTGTGCCTTGACAATAACGGCGCAACTTCCTTGGCAATCGCCTGCATTTGATCGTTGGTATTAGCACCATTCAAATTGTAAAATACTTTGCTCACTTTGTCCAACTGATCACCGGAGTATTCGAGCGCCTCGATCGTGTTGGCAAAGGTCGGCGCTTCCGGATTCGTAATAATCGCTTTGATCTCCTCCTTATGCCGACGCATACCCTCTTTGAAAGCAGGCATATAATGCTCTTCACGAATCTTCCGGAACGGCGCGGTTCCAAAAGGTGTTTTGTACTCACTGAAAAAGGGATTCTGATCGCCTTGCTGTGTACACGAAGAAATAGCAACAAGTATGACTAAAATCAACAACAACATGCTTTTCATGATTACTATCCTCATATTTATTAATTTACATCCATTTTTTCGTTCCTTTGACACCAACCGGAGAAAAATGATGCCTTCATAATATAAAAAATGATTGGTAAATATCTTAATTTTTTTAACAAGCGGAAACAAAGTAAAATGTTGCAGGTTAATCCTGAGTTTTGCTCGTTTTATATCCTGTTAAAAAATAGTAGCATTTGCCCTCAACTTTTATAATATTTACCTATGATAAAAAAGATATTAGCGCCTGTAATTATCGTCATACTGGGAAGTATCGTTATCGCGGCATACGGGTATTTCTACCTGTTTGTTTTCCGGAAAATGAATCTCCCGGTAATTGCTAACATCATTATCATTTTGATTATTATCGCTTTAATAGCTGCGCTGATCGCCGTATTTATCCAGCGCATAAAAGAATTAAAAGAGGAGAACGAAGATGATATTAGTAAATACTGATTTCATTTCCGGGAAGAAACTTGACACCCTGGAAATTGTAAAAGGATCGTTCATTCAGTCTAAGCACGTCGGCAAAGATATCATGGCGGCGTTGAAGGGACTTGTAGGCGGCGAACTGATCTCCTATTCCGAAATGATCAATGAAGCCCGCTCCAAAGCCACTAAACGAATGGTGGAAGAAGCCGAAAAACTCAGTGCCGACGCCGTCATCAATATCCGCTATGCCTCCAGCGCCGTAAAACAGGGCGCCGCGGAAATCCTCGTTTACGGTACTGCCATAAAATTTGTTAGATAATTTATTCAAACACGATCAGTTCATGGTCAAAACCAATCCTATTATTCAATGGTTACTTGATGGCGATCCCGTCATCCGCTGGCAGGTTCACAGGGATTTACTGGATTCACCAACTGAAGTGATCGAATCTGAACGCCGGAAAATTGCTACCGTGGGTTGGGGCAAACAACTGCTTGATTTGCAGGACGAAAAGGGACTCTGGGCTAAGGGTTTATATACACCCAAATGGACATCGACAACTTACACGATGCTCCTGCTCTGGCGAATGGGACTTGCGCCGGATAATATGCAAGCCCGAAAGGCTGCTTATATTCTCTTAGAAAAAGGTTTTTACACAGACAACGGAATCAACTACTTCGGCTCGCTGAATTATGGCGAACAATGCGTTACCGGAATGATTCTGACTTTATGTTCCTATTTTCAAATTGATGATCCAAGAGTTGATCGGCTGGCGGAATTCCTGAAAGTCCGACAATTACCCGACGGCGGTTGGAATTGCCAGGCTCCCAGAGGTGCTACTCACAGTTCTTTTCACACCACGATTATTGTTCTGGAAAGTATGTATGAATATGCTCAATTCAGAAAATCAACGGATGTTCGGCAACAGCAACAATCCGGATGGGAATTTCTATTGAAACATCAACTGTTACGCAGTCACCGCACCGGAGAAATTATCAAACCTCAATTTCTCCGCCTATCCTTCCCGCCCCGCTGGCATTATGACATTCTGCGTGCCCTGGATTACTGGCAGCGATGTCGCTTTCCCTATGACCCGCGCATGGATGATGCCGTAGAAATAGTAATCAAAAAGCAAAAGAAAGACGGCTGCTGGCTCCTGCAGCAGCGCTATCCCGGGCGAACTCACTTCGAAATGGAAGAGGTCGGCAAGCCTAGCCGCTGGAATACTCTGCGGGCTCTCCGGGTTTTAAAATGGTATCAAACTGTCAAAAGGACAGGCCCCTAAGGGGCAGGCAGAGCCAAAAAGGAAAAGGGTTAAAAGTGAAAAATGAGGTTGCTGGCTACTGGCTTGCCACGTGAAATGCGACGAAGGAG
>JAGLWX010000439.1 GCA_023133185.1 Fidelibacterota bacterium | reverse complement strand
ATCCCGCCGGCTTTTACCATAACCGCCGCATAACTAACATCGATACCGGCGATATAAGTCATATGTGAGATCATGGCTTCTCCGGTGCCTTCGATATTGGCGACGCCCGCCGGATTCCAGTAGGCTGCCTCAATTCCTGATATGACCGCAGTAAAAGAACCGCCCAGCGCAGTGCCTACCGATCCTACCGGGATCAGCAATTCCTGAGCGCCGGAAGTGCCTCTGCGCCTGGCGCTGCCGGCTTCCGCATCGGTAACGACAATAAATAATATCATTGTCACAATTAAAAAGTTCATGATAACCGGGAATATTTTTTTCATAATACTATTCCTCATATTGTTTGGTTTAATAGACATCAAGTCGTTCTTCCGGCATAAAGACAGCCAATTTAAGAATCTTCTCCCCCACACCTTCGACCTCAATGTGGGCAATGTACATACCGCTTGCAACCGGTATTCCATATTGATTTGTCAAGTTCCACCTGTCAAAGGTTGAACCGGCAAAATCACTGGCGCCGTGATCGATCTTTGTCACGAGTTGTCCGCCAATACTGAAGATTCTAATTACGCCTTTGTATTTTGGTAAATGCGTAAAAGTCACAAACCGGTATAATGGTTGAGTTTCCTCAACATTGAATGCAAAATACGGATTAGGAAATACATTCAGCTCTTTCAGCTGTTCCTGCATGGTTTTCTTTGTCAGCGCAGTATCCAGCGCCGGAGCGACGAAAGAATATTCATCCCTGCCTGCCTCAACCGGATTCAGGAAGCTTAATTCGAGAACATCACCGACAGAATATTTTGATGAACTGCTGAAGTAGAACAGCCATCCGGTATTGGGGTTTGCCATAATCGCCTGAATCGTATCACCGTAGCTTTCATAATCAGTGTGCAGAGTGACTACCCAATCATTCTGCAGGGTCATCTTTTCCGGATCATAAATACCATAATTCTCGCCGGTCGCTGGTCGGTAATTATTATCCGCAATTCCCACACAGAGCTGGACGTCTCGTTCAACATCCCAGATCTCAAAAGGCACCTGAACCAGAGTATCATCGGGTGCATATCCTGTTTGCACCGTCCACCGTGACGCCATCTGTCCCTCTTCGGTAAACCTGATTTCCAAGTCCGATCGCAATAAAACGGGATCCGTAATCCCACCGCCTATACCAAGGGATGCTGCCCGGTGATCTAATCCGCCTGCTTCGGATGCCCAGCCTTCGATCATTACATCATGCTGAACTTTCCTAAAGAGATCAACGTATGTATTTACACCAATCTCTACAATTTCAAAACGATCGTAATAATAAGTCGGACCGTATAGTGTATCCAGATGAGCAGTATCCGGGGCGGCGGGATAATAAATTAATGAATCCACGCCTCCGGGCGATACGGCATCAAACCGGTCCTGAATAACATTGGTCCCGATAATATTTGATGTCTGAGCCCATGTTTGGTTAAAGGTCGGGGCATCAAAGGCAATATCTTTAACTATTACATCAAAACCTTCAATTTGATCGGACATGAAACTGTCTAACTCAGTTGACTGGATTAATGTATCGGTCATGGCATTGCTATCATCTATGCGCCCCATATACCAGGAACCCTGACCGGCAGTTGAATCATAGTCGAAGCGTATTGCGTATTTATCACCGGTCAATTTCAAGGGATTTATAACCGATGCAGATACGACTGCTTCCCCTACACCGCTTGTATGATAAATATCCAGATATTCTCCCGTTTCAGTATATAATTCTTCGCCAAGTCCCGGTTCATGGGGTTGGATACCCGGTTCGTCATCATCTTCATTTCCGGGAGTTACATCACCCAGACATTTTTTAGAACTTTCAACAGTCTTGGGCGCTACATCCGGATTGTAGGCATAAGTTGTCACGGCATAATAATATTTTCTACCGTTGATCAGATCAACATTACCCCGTATATAATCAGTATTAATATTAATCATTCTGACAAGCCCTGCATCGGTACCGAACTGAACGGGTCCCTCAAGAATTAACCCGGTTTCAAGATCCAATCCTTTATCCATGATTACAGATATTCCGTTGACCTTATCATAGGTGGCAATGCATTTCCACGGTCCGTTTTTAGACTCGCCCTGATAAACATTGTAACCTTCAAAATCATAACCCAGAAATGAATAATTCT
The DNA here is from genome assembly GCA_023133185.1 of Fidelibacterota bacterium. Taxonomy (GTDB): domain Bacteria; phylum Fidelibacterota; class UBA2242; order UBA2242; family UBA2242; genus UBA9312. The sequence continues at coordinate 4,814 of JAGLWX010000439.1, read as the reverse complement.
CGGCAATATCGGCGCCATCTTCCCATGATAAGATAATCTGTTCATCCAATTCATGTGCTACTACCACAGGTTTGGGAGGACTAGGCAGTACAAATTGGGCGTCATATGCATTCTGAGCATACTGGTCGAAAAATTTCATGGCGGTAATTGCATTTAAATTATTTGTTCCTTTCGCAATAATGATCGCACCGACAATCTCCTGAACACCGGGTTCGCCGACCTGCGGCCAGCCGTCGAGATTCACATCTACCCAACTTTCCAATTTAATTGGTCCGGAGCTCATCAGAAAGCGTCGGTCTTCCGGGGTGCTGTCATCATATTCTGTCCAACCGGAGCGGGTCTGAGGATCGCCGGGATAGAGAAACTGAGTGACACTTCCATCGGGCGTTAACCACGGATCGTTATAAGCATTTCTGCCTTTCATATAATTAAAAGCTTCTTCCGCAGTTTCAGGATCGCCATATTCTGGATCAGAATTTGTATATTTCACAAAAGAGGTCATCGGCAGATTCTTGTAATCAGAAATAAATCTTCCTGATACCAAGGCCATATCTCCGGGAGAAGGCACTATCGGACCCTGAAAAAAATCATAGCCCACACATGGAGGCGCTATGCCGTACTTTATATCTACCGCATTGCCATTGTAAAAATAACCCACGCTTAATGAAGTATCACATCCGATAAAATCGTCTTTAGCGTCACCCAGATCGGAATCCGACCACATCGATATGAAACAGCTGTCTACCGTTACACCGCCTTTATTGACAACTAACCATTTTATGAACATGACATTTCCCAATGGGTCCGCCCGGTCAAACCCGAAAATTGTAGTCTGCACCTCAATGCCTAACGGTTTGGTGCCCCACAGGCTGGCATGCTTGGCATCATCCAAATCGTTATAGACCATCCAGAGCATCTGGTCGCCAAGGAGCTGAGGGGGATCTTCGCCCTCTTTGATAAAACCATCGGGACCATCATATTCTCCGTTGAGATTGAAATCCTCAAATGGCTCTCCGTTATCCCAAATACCGTTTTCATTCAGATCGGTGAAGAATTCGCCGTCATGCGCCGGGGCGCCGTCGGCAACCGGCCAGGTAGCATATTCCCGATTAAAAGCCTGTAAATCATCGGGATCAGAGTTATCGCCCTTATTAATTTTATAAATCTGATAGCGGGCGTCATTCGGATTTGACGGAATTCCCGCTTTTCTTGCCGAATCCGGGTGCGGTTCGTAAAATATCACGCCCGGCATAAATTCAGATGCGAATTCGGCGGCTGCCGATCTGATTTCGCCTCCTACTTTTCCCGTAACCCAGAGTCCGGAACAATAAACGGCTGTGTTTCCACTGCCTTGAGGCCATTCCAGACCTGCATCACCAGTAGGATTATGGCTTACAACATGGCCATTATTTCCAACCCAACTGGCAATTTGGTTAGCGTCAAAGAGCGTATATTCGGAGGAAGTTGTCTTGGATAAAACATTAGAGCTGTTTCTGCTCAGTTCAGCAATTGCCGGCGTGAGAATTATCCCTCCTACAACTATAATCGCTGTCAGGTAAAATAAAGTTGACATTATTTTTTTCATTTTATTATATCCTCTCACTTTATTAACCAATATCAAATTTCACACCCAGCCGGATTGTTCGCGGGGTTTCAAAATTATATGGATGTTCCTGTCTCATATTGTAGAGTTCTACACTGTTAGCAGGATTCTGTTTCCAGGCTCTGCCTTCCGGCGTATTAAACCATCCGTCATAATCGGGCAACCCGGTTCCGTCATATACAGTACGCGCATTTCTGGTATTCAAGAGATTTTCCACCCAAAGATAAAAGGTGATATTAGAACCTTTGAATTTTATAGATTTGTCTATTTTCATATTGAGCTCATAAGTAAACGGCATAGTTCCGGAGTTAAGCGCCGCAATCGGTGTGCTGGATATAGCCGGAAATACCTCACTGCTAATTCTTGTCGGTGTATATCGGCGACCACTCCCAAAAGTAAAAAGGAAATTTACGCCGGCAGGACCGATTATATCTTTTTCAGTGGTTCTGAAATCTATATTAATTGTTCCGGTATGTCTCTGATCAAAATCAAGCGGGCTGACAAAGGTCGGATAGTTGCCCGACTGCCATGCAATGCGATACTGTCCGGTGGCTGTTGAGCCTGTTCCACCGGCATATTGGAGCGTATAGTTGACCAAAGCCTGTATATAGCCGGTTCTTCTCAAATTATAGGAAAATGAGAGCCCTTTTACTGTACCATAATCGCCATTGACATAAGTAGCATAAACTACCGGTTTGGCGCCAGCGACATTACGCACCTGAACATATCCGGTCATCTGTTTATAGAACGTCGTTATATCAATACTTGAATTTTGCCCCATTTGTTGCTTAAAACCAATTTCATAAGAGGTTGTCTTAACTGGTTCCAGAGCAGGGTTACCAGAAATAGTAAAATTACCCTGATCGATATTAGAGGCAAAACGAAGATAACTCAGAAACATTCTGTTCAGCTGAGGCTGCTGAACATATTTACCGTACTGGGCATGAAACACAGTCCGATCGGTAACCGGAAAAGCCAATCCAAGGCGCGGACTGATAATATGATGAGGATCGGTTTTTACCATTTGAGTTCGACCGATCGCATCACTACTCGTCGGCTCGTATGAAGAATATGCGTCTTTCTCGTCAAGATAGACATTTTCGGCAATTTGTCCGAGTGTATCAATTACTATCAGAGCCTCATCGCGAAATTGAAAATTATCTGACGCAATGTAGTCATAACGAACTCCCAGGTTGACGACCAAATCCTTTAGCTCAATTTTATCCTGGAAATAAATTCCGCCGACTTTGGGAGACCGTGGACCGTCGCGATTATCATCCAGGCTTTCGTTAATATAATCCTTGCCGTCAATTGTATATCCCATATTCTCGGCATAGGCGTTTTTATAATTCAGAAACCAGTACTGATCTACATAGCTGCCATAATCGGCATATTTTGCTACTAAAGATGAGCCCTCATTTTTCAGAGTGTTGTATTCTGCTTCGGTATAGGGAGAATTGTTAATATAAGAAGAGGCTAAACGCATCGGCGCACCCAGCCGGTAATATCGAATGGTATAATCTCGATAATCAAAACCGACTTTCAGTTCATGGGATCCGGCTTGGGTTTTCAGATCAGCACTAAGACCTTTATAAGATGTCTCATTTTTAGAAAAATCATCATAAATTGACCCCGGTGCATCAAACTGAGCGTATTCCCTTCTTACTCGCGGATTAAAGCCATTCTGCGACAGCTGTGGCTGAACAACTAGCCAGTAAACTCCGTTTTTTTCATAATAATCGTAAACCGAAGTGTCGGCAATTGTGCCTCCATAAATTTCTTTATATTTATCGATTGGCAACTCGCGCATCCCGTACTTCAAAAAGTCATCCCAATACTTGTGACTACCCTCCTCATATCCATCCAGAAAATAACTCCCCTGAACATTTAACAGAGTTTTGGGATTGATTGTCCAAGTTGCCCGCGCATAAAGCGATTGCGTTTGGGTTTTATGCAACGGGTTGTTTTCTGAGTTAAACGGCGCATAATCATTAAAATATTCACGATATGATTCCCGCGCAAAATTTCCACCTATTTTCACTTTAACAGGATGAAAATCGAAGATCAGGTTCCCGGTACCGAGCCATTTGCTGGATTTATTATTAGGCAACGGTCCATACTTTGCTTCCCATTCATATTCATCATAATTGGCAATTCCATCCTCATTCAGATCACCCAGCCATTCTCCATAAGGGTGAGAACCGACCGAAGTGCGTCTGTCTAAAAAGAATTTTTTCTCAATATTTGAATAAAACCGGATTTTGCTAGTTATTGGACCGCCTACAGAAAAGTTATAAATGTTGTACCCATAGGAATAGGTTCCAAAAGTTTTCTTTTCTTTACTTAAAAATTCATCAGTAATGATTTCACCGGAGATTTTAAATTTTCCCGTACCTATCTTGGTGCTCATATTAACAATACCGGCAGTCGCAGAGCCATACTCGGCATCAAAACCACCCGCCTGATAGGATATTTCCTCAAGAGCATTGCCGGAAATTTCACCAGCTTCAGGTCTCTCGATTCTGTTGTAATCATTGACCTGATAGACACCGTCTACATAGTACACTACTTCCTCGGTTCTACCGCCTCTGACATGCAGAGTATTACCGACTTTTACTACTCCGGTTTGAAGCGCCGCAATATCAGTAGCGCCTCTGACCGGAAGATTTTCTATATCTTCTGATCTGATAACCCTACGTTCATTGGTTGACTTGACCTCAATTAATGGTCTCTCTGCGATGACAATCACTTCCTGTCCCCGAATAGTTTCAGTAACCATTTCAAAATTCATATCGGTAGTTATATCAACCGTTACACGAACATTCTGAATGGTCATTTTCGCATAGCCGATATAACTCGCTTCGAGATCGTACAATCCGGGCGAAACATTCATAATAAAGTAACGACCGTTCACACCCGATGCAGCCCCCATGGACGTTCCTTTAATAACAATGTTCACACCCATTAACGGTTTCCCTGTCTCTTTGTCGGATACGATACCGGCAATTTTACCTACCGTTCCCGCTAAAAGAACATAAGGCAACAGAATAACCAGAAAACAACTTAAGACACGCCGCGCCATGCTAATCCTCCTTAGCTACAAATTTTACGATATTTACTTACAAACCCACACTATAAATAGAATCTACAGAATTTGCGATTCCTTTGTCAAGCTTTTTTTATGACGGCGAAGCATGTAATTTCTTGTGGA
>JAGLWX010000438.1 GCA_023133185.1 Fidelibacterota bacterium | reverse complement strand
TGCGTTCTCTGCGCCTCTGCGTTAAATTTTTCTCCCGACGTGTCGGTACAAGAAGTTGACTGGTAAGGGACTATGAGGAAAGTATGAATATATCGCAAAAAATCCATATCGTAATTATCGACGATCATCCTCTTTTCCGGAGCGGTTTAAAAAGTCTTTTTGCTTTGGAACCGGATATCGAAGTGGTGGGTGAAGCTGATGACGGAGACGCCGGGCTTGAAATAATCAGAACAGCGCCGCCTGATATAGTCCTGCTGGATATTGGCATTCCCGGGATCAGCGGTTTGGAGGTCTGCCGCCAAATTACAGCAATGTTACCGGAAGTAAAGACCATTATGCTTACCATGTATAAAACCGACAAATATATATCAAAGGCTTTTGACGCCGGCGCAAGGGGCTATATTCTAAAGCAGGGGGCTGTCGATGAACTCACTATGGGTATCAGGGCGGTCTTTGCAGGGAAACGATATATCTGCTCCGATTTGACGGATACTGTTTTAGATAAATATACCGGTGTGATCAAAAAAGCCAATAGCCTTGAATTAAAATCAGATCTAAGCGATCGCGAAATCGAAATAGTACGTCTGGTCACTCAAGGCTGGGAAAATGAAAGAATTGGAGCAGCCTTATATATCAGTCCCGCCACTGTCAAGACCCACCGGGCGCGAATCATGAAAAAGCTGGATATTCACAGCGCCGGTGATCTCGTTAAGTACGCGTTGAAAAACGGAATTATCGAGCTGGAATAAACTATGAAAACTTGAGTTAAGTTTGCTTTAGCTGACTTGACTTAAGTTTTCTAACTCATTGAAATAAGTCAACTTAACTCAAGACTATCGCCTTAAGTCAAGTTTCCATATATCGACACCTGTCGGGTTTACAGGATCAATCCCATCTTATGGAAAAATATTTAATAAACCTGACAGGTGTAAGCAAACCATAAAAATTACACCCCGGGTGGTAGTAGAATACACCCCAGGGAGTATTGCGATTTATAATTATATATCTCACTTTGGATCAGGTGAAGAAAACATCAGAAAATATTAGAGCGGGGTTAAATTGAAGAGCGAGTGGAATAACCGGCTTTCTGTGTTAATCGTTGACGATAATAAAGTCTTCCGCGCCGTTTTAAAGAACACACTGAAAGAGTATCCTCAAATTGGAGAAATTACTCCGGCAGACGATGCAGAGAAAATGTTCATTCAGATCGATGAAAATAAATTGGCTCCCGATCTGGTTTTTATGAATGATAGTCTTCCGGGCATCAGCGGTTTTGAAGCCGCCAAACGTTTGCTGAATATCTTCCCGTCCATAAAAGTCATTATTGTTACGCTGCATGATACTCTGGAAAACCGGGCATTGGCAAAAGAATCCGGGGCTATCGCCTGTATTATGAAAAAGAACCTGGTGGAAGAGGTGGAGAGTATTCTTGATCTCTCTGGTCATCAGGCTAATTGATACGCAGATTTTATAAAAAATTGTAGGAGAGTGTGCTGTGTTAAAAAGAGTTTTGCTTTGGATATTAGTATTGGTGCTGAGTAGTGCTTACGCCGAGAAGTTGTCAATTGCCGTTATTGATCTTGATCCACAAGGCGGTGGAGTTAAGAAAGAAGAGGCTGTCGTGCTGACAAACCGTCTGCGCTCGGAATTAGTCATGAATGATCAGTAACACAATAAAGAATATTGTATTAGGTACGCCGCATGTGAGCAATGATATAGCATTATGTAGAAATACCAAAAAACCATTGCATTGAAATATAAATTACACTAATCTATGACAAGTAGTATTTGTGAAAAATAATGTTGCCAATGGAAATATTAATTAATAGATTTTTAAGAGCTGAAGTGATGTTTTTGAATTCATTTTGGAGCAACGATAAAAAAGTTATATATAATTTCAATCCATTTAAGAGGAAGGACATTAAATGAGAAAGATATTTAGAAGATTTGCAATTTTCATATTAGTTGTCTGCTTCTACGGATTATTACCGGTGCAGGCTCAGGATAAAATGAATATTGCTGTAATTGATTTTGAAGCTCAGGGTGGCTTAACTCCACAAGAAGCCGCTGTTTTAACCAATAGGCTTCGATCCAAGCTTGTAGCGACTAATGTATTCATTATGTTGGATCGAGGACGCATGGATGAGATTCTCAAAGAGCAAGGATTTCAAATAAGCGGGTGTACATCTACCAAATGTAAAGTAGAAATGGGAAGCTTATTGAATGTTCAAAAGATAGTGAGTGGATCAATAGGAAAAATTGGAAAGCTTTACACTCTCGAAATTGCTTTGATTGATATTGTGAATGCTAAAGTTATTAAGTCTTTAACACGCGATTACACAGGTGAAATTGAGGGAATTATAGGCTTAATGGGACCTATTGCTGATGAGTTAGCAGGAATCAGTAAATCTGTGACAACTGTGTCAGTAGAAACTGCTCCTGCAGAGAGTGGGGTTGGAGTTATCAAAATCGTAACAGTACCAACTCAAGCCATGGTTTATATCGACGGCATAAAGCTGGGTCTTACACCATTTAAGTCTGAGGAACTCAAAGCAGGTGAATATACTATAAAGATTACTAAACAGGGATATCTTGACCATGAGCAGACTTTTAGTGTAGAGGCAGAGCAAACAAATTCTTTAGGAATTTCTCTTAAAAGAATGAATTCTATTTCTATAAACTCAAAACCAAAGGGCGCTGCATTATATCTTAATGATGAATTAAAAGGAACAACACCATTCAAATCTGAACTGCCTTCCGGAAACTATGCTCTCAAACTAACAAAGGTTGGTTACGCTGACTGGGAACAAGAAATAGCTATAAATAAGGATTATTCCCAGAATATCACCTTGTTGAAGATGTTTAGTATCAGCTTTTCATCGAGACCATCTCAAGCCGAAATTTTTATGAATAATAAGTATGTAGGGACAACACCAATTACCAGCGAGTTTGCAGAAGGTTCATACTCTGCTAAAATCCATCTTGAAAATTTTGAGGACTTTGAAAAGTTCATAAAGTTGAAAAAAGACATGCAGATTAAGACGAAACTAAAGTATACGAAAGAATATCGTAAACAGCTCGCAGAAATGAATAAAGGTAAGCGGTTTGTAAAGAAGTCGCTGTTGTTAGGAAGCGTTGCCGCCGTGATTGGAGGAGGCGTTTATTACTATATGACTCAGATAGCTCCTTCACAGGACAGGGGTTTTCCAAATCCTCCGGGAAGACCGTAAAGGTGAGTATATGCGTAAAGACACTATTTTTGCTTATCCGGAAGTATAATTTTGGTTTTTAAAGTGATCGATAAAATTAAAAAAAAAGACATTATTCACAAAAACTACAGGTTCACTTTACATTCACTAGAACGACGAATTGAAAGAGAAATTAGCAAATCTGAAATTGAGGAAGCGATAAAAAATGGCGAAATCATAGAAGATTACTCTGAGGATAAATATAGCCCAAGTTGCCTAATACTTGGATATACAATCAATGGACGTCCTCTACATATTCAATGTTCCGTTGATCCTGTATGGATAATAACTTGTTATGATCCAAGTGAACAAAGTAACAAATGGAGCAACAATTATAAAAAAAGGAGATAAAATTATGAAGTGTGCGGCATGCGGTGGCGATATGATTGAAAAAAACGGTGATCTTGATCTTAGGATCCATGAAAAGTTGTACATTGTAAGAAATATTAATTATGAAGAATGCTCAAAATGCGGAGAAACAGTTATAAAACCTGGCGCTAGTGAACGGATTTATAATAAGATAAAAAATCACCATTATATTAAAGAAATGATGGAAATACCTGTTATTCAAGGGGTAATGGCATAAAGTACAAAAAAATGAATACACTTAGAGGAATCATGAAAAATCAATTAATAAGAATTAAAAAGAATTTTAGAGGCTTGATAATTGCCAGTCTGTTAATTCTGGTATTTCCTTTATATTTATCAGCTCAGGATTTCTGGGAAGCGACCGTAAGAATCGATGAAGAAATGCAGTTAATTGGTGGTCCCTATACTACAGATGAGCATACGGTCCTATTGCTTCATTTTGAAAACAATTTGGACAATGTATCCACTTTATCTGCTGATGGCGAAGCGCATGGAAACTTGACGTATGGGGATAATACAGTCACCGGATTTGGGAAGTGTCTGCAGATTGATAATGATGCAGCTGAAGACTTATCCTATGTCACTGTCGCCGATACTGCGGCTCTCGATTTAACCGGCGATTGGACTATCGAGGGTTGGTTTAATATAGCGACTATTGGAGAGGCATGGATGACAGACCCACGATTAATTGCAAAACCAGGAGATTCTCCTTGGTACAATATGAACTTTTATATCAATTTACTTGAGGGTGGAATATTAAGCGGGTTTAGAGGCACATCAGCATGGCCTGAAGTAACTGCGCCCAATAGTTCACTAACGCTTGGAGAATGGCTGCATGTCACGTATATGCATGATTCAACAAAATGCCTGAATATTCAGATGATCCATAATGCAGCCAAAGAATTGATATATTTTAATTATAAACAGTATGACGCCGGACAAAATCCGCCTCTCGTCAGTGATCAATCTGTCAGTATCGGTTTTGGCGGCGGCGGCAATAATTCATACTTAAACGGCTCTGTTGATGAAATCAGGATCAGTAATGTCCTCCGTGATTTTGCAATGCCCCCAATTCCGCTTTCTCAAGATGTTACTGTTCGATTTTCCGTAAACATGACAAATGCTGTAAGTTATCAGACCGGTGAGCCGTTTGAAAATCTGCAATCAGTTTTCCTGAATGGTGACTTCTGTTGTGAGTCTGGTTGGTGCGGATGGACGCTTGATGACACTACTAGCCTTATACGTTTATATGATGATGGAACAAATGGTGGTGATGTGACAGCAGATGACAACATTTGGACAACAGAAGTACAATTTTATGACGGTGATGCGAGTGCGAATTCTTACAAGTATGGTGCTTACGATCCTGACAATATGAATCTGGAAAGTCTTGTTCCAATGGATAATGAAGCAGGTTGGGGTGATGATCATTCCATTACTATAGATGATTCGAGCCCGTTATACATACCACCAACCGACACATGGGCTACGATCGGAACTGGCTCAGCTCCCACAGTAATTACGCTGGCTGAAACGAATATTACTTCTTCCGGTGTTACTCTCAACGGAATAGTAAATCCGAACGGTTTGAGCACAACGGTTATCTTTGAGTATGGTGAGACAACAAGTTATGGTGATCAGATAACAGCGGAACAAAGTCCCTTAACTGGATCTAGCAGTGTTACAGTAAGTGCAAATCTCAGCGGACTTTCTGATAATACCGAGTATCATTATCGCGTTGTTGCGACAAATAGCGCCGGTACAGCAAATGGCGCTGATCTAACTTTTACGACATTGCAATCTGGAAGTGCTCCAACGACTACAACGGAAGCCGCAACAGATGTTAGTACTACATCCGCCACATTGAATGGTACAGTAAATCCAAATGAACTCAGCACAACGGTTATCTTTGAGTATGGTGAGACAGCAAGCTATGGTAGTCAAATTACAGCAGACCAAAGTCCGGTGAGCGGTACGACAGATGTTACAGTAAGTGCAAATCT
>JAGLWX010000437.1 GCA_023133185.1 Fidelibacterota bacterium | reverse complement strand
CGCACTATTGCAGTTTTGGGAAATGGGATTGACAGGATATATCCGCAAGAAAATCGTGAATTAAGAAATCAGATAATTCAAAACGGAGTGTATTGTACGGAATTTCCAATCGGAACAAAGCCGGACGCTGTCAATTTTCCCCGGCGAAATCGAATTATTTCCGGTATGAGTCTGGGAGTTGTGGTAATTGAGGCAGGCGAAAAGAGCGGCGCAAACCTGACGGCTTATTATGCGGTCGATCAGAACAGGGAGGTGTTTGCCATCCCTGGCAGATTAGATGATATCAAGAGCAAAGGAACCAATCATTTAATCCAAAAAGGCGCAAAACTTGTCACAAATATCGATGATATTCTGACCGAAATCGATCGCATTCGCAAATTCCCAAGCACGCCACGACAACTGAAGATTGAATTTGATTTGGAAGGATTTGAAAAAGCAGTTTTTGATGCTCTGTCGAATGATCCGATAGATATTGATTCGTTGGCAGAAACTCTTCATAAATCACCCTACGAAGTGCTTCCCGCGCTTCTCAATTTAGAATTGAAGGGCATCGTGCGCCAGCTGGCGGGCAAGATGTTTATTCGTAATTTATAGCATATTGTGATGGAAAATCCCCCTTAAAAGGGGGAATAAAAGGGGGATGTAATTTGGTGTGCATTTCAGATTCTAAAACGAGGAGTATGAAAGAGATTATTTCTTCGGTGAGGAGGGCGACACACCCCGTCCTTCGGACACCCCTCTTTTTAGAGGGGAATACTTGTAAATCCCCCTTAGTAAAGGGGGAATAAAAGGGGGATGTTCTGTTGAATTTTAGAAGATTTATTTATATGAAAAGCTTATACACTGTAATCATATCACTTCTGTTGGTTTTTAGCGGACAAACCTCTGCTTATGATGAATTTACAGCGCCTGTCAGAATATATAATCTGGATGATTGGATCAGCTATAAAAATTGTAATTTTCCAACGAGCCTGAGTGATGGTTACGAGTATATATATTACGGCACAAGCGGTGGCGTGATTCCATATCATAAATACGGACGATACTGGGAAGAACCTTATACAAGCAGTGATGGAATGGCGGATGATTTTATAACAGCCGTTTTATTTGATCCTTCCACGAATTATATCTGGGCTGCTCACAGCTCTGGTGTGAGTTATTTAAATCCTTCGGCGGAAAAGTGGGAAAATATTTCCAACGATCAAATCCATATTCCTGATAATGAGTCAATTATTCGCCTGGGAATGGATAATTCTTATATATGGCTGCAGACATCGAACGGTGAGATAATATCAATCAGCAAAACTATGGGATTTTATTCAGGTTTTTCTAACGGACAGTCTGATCTAATCGAATGGGCTCCGAGCAGAATTGATCCGTTGCCATCCTTACATAAGTTTGCCATTAATCAGCCATACCGGTTTGAAGCCGATGGCTTGATCTATGATGATGATTTCCGTGAATATTCAGTGAGTGTTTTATTTTCTGATTTCAATCTCGATCTTTACGGTGGCGTCTGGGGTTTGGGTCTGTTTGAAGGTGATATGAATGTAAAAAATATGACCGTCTATTCAAAAGGTCCGTTACGTAATTCTATAAATGCCTTAACTTTCTCCGAAGACAGACTTTGGATGGGAAGTGGCTCTAAAAATGTACAAGAGCTCTTTAACCGATCCGGAATTTCTGTCTATGATCTCGATAATGATAGCTGGGAATATTTCGAAACTGAATTAATCCCCAAATTAGCATCTGAAATTGTAAATGATATCGCATATAATGATAAGCGGCTGTGGGTTGGCACAGATCAGGGACTGTCGATTTATAATTATCATAAGAACTATTGGAAACGGTATTCCATGACAAAAGGACTGCAGGATGAGATTGTATGGACAATCGCCCTGGAAGACACGATTGCCTGGATAGGAACGCCACTTGGGCTTAATAAGATTAAGCTGCCTTCTTTCGCCATTAAAAGAGTTTATCTGACACGCGACAGACAAAAAATGAAAATATATAAGGTGCTTTGTTCAAAGGATATTATCTGGATAGGAACTGATAATGGTCTATATTCCATTGACAAATTAACTCATAATGTCGAACATTACGATATGTTTGGGGAGAAAATCGATATTGATGAAGCAGTTGCATCGAATGTTAATTCCATAGCATCAAACGATTCGGTAACGATCTTTTCCCGGTATGGCGGATTATTGATGTATCATCATGCCAAAAAATCATTTACTTCGATTCCCCAGGTCATTCCTGCGACGGTTTCATATATTTTTGATATGTCCGTTGATAAAAAATATTTATGGGTTGGTACGGATAATGGAGCATTTTTAGTGCGTATCGATGATTTTTATACTGAACATTATACAATGTCGGATGGATTGGCTGGTAATTATGTATATAAAGTTCTTATAGATGGTGAGCAAGTATGGTTCGGAACCGATAATGGACTCACTAAGTACCAATGGAGGCGCTATGCGTATTAAATTCTATACATTATCGGTGATAATTTTAGCAATGTTAGAAGTCGGATTTGCTAAAGATGACCACAAACCAAAATATAATGAAAAATCAGATATACCTTTCTTCTATTATGAAGCCATAACCTATCCAATGATAAGCAGGGATTCAATACGATTAGAAGTTATTACTAAAGTTCCTTTTGACGCTATTCAGTTTATTAAGAAAGGTCGGAAATTTACCGGTTGCTACGAAATTTCCATATTACTTTTAAGTGAAGACGAAGCCAAAGTTGCGTCAAGGATTTGGCGGCAGGAATTAACTACCGAATCCTATAAAGAAACAAACTCCCGGGAATTATTCGATGTGAATAAAGTAGAATTTAAAGTATTACCTGACAAATTTCTGCTTACGATTGGCGTGCTTGACCTTGACACTAAAAAGAGCAGTTTTCGTAAAAAGAAAATTGACGTCAGCCATTTTTACGATAAAGCAATTACGCTAAGTAATATCAATATCATCGAACAAAAAATTAAAAATAAAGCCGGTGAAACTGAAGAGATAACATCGGTGGAAGGCACTGTAACAGATCATAAACCGGAATTTACCGTATCGTTCGATGTCTTATCCGAAGGTGGATTGGGCAGCATTAAGTATTCCATTTTCGATATGGATAAGAAAATGGTATTATCTGCAACTCAAAACGATACTTTTATAAAAGGAATCTCGAAAAAACAGTTGGTAATAAACAAATCAAAATTGAATTTTTCCAAATACCGTATTTCCATCACAATAAATATCGAAGAGGATCAGATCACAAGCGAGCGGGTTTTTCAATTACGCTGGCTGGGCATGTCTAAACTCATCGATAACCTCGACGATGCAATTGAACAACTGAAATATATCGCCAGTACAAAAGTCATTAAAAATCTGCAAAAATCCAAACCAAAAGAAAAGAAAGAGAAGTTTGTCAAATTCTGGAAACAGCGTGATCCATCGCCTGCCACGACAGAGAATGAGATTATGAACGAATATTATAAACGCATTCAATACTCAAACGAACATTTCTCCGGTTTTATGGATGGGTGGAAGACTGATATGGGGATGGTATTTATATTGTTCGGTCCACCAAACGATATCGAACGCCATCCTTTTGAAATCCAGTCAAAACCTTACGAAATATGGTACTATTATGAAATTAACCGAACGTTTGTTTTCGTTGATGAAACCGGTTTCGGTGATTATAGGCTTTTAACGCCTTATTATGAAAATATTTATGACCGATATTAATCCTATGACGCAATCTGATGAACTATAAACAATATATAAACCCAAAAGTAATTTACCTACACAACATACTGTGTGGTGAATTCGTAAGTTACGTTGTAAGGTAAAGAGGAATAGCAATGAAACCGAATCGTATAGCGATAATTGAAGGGGACGGCGTCGGACCCGATTTGATTGCACAAGTTGATAAAATTGCGAACTTGCTTAATTCTAAATACAATTCCGGCATCGAGATAACTAAATTTCCGTATGGAGCTGATTATTACCTGAAGTCCGGAATATCGCTCCCGTCTGAATTCGTCGAACAGCTTTCAAAAAATTATGATGTTATTCTGCTGGGACCATTAGGAGATCCGAGAATTCCCAATATGAAAAATGCTAAAGAAATTATTTTCGGTTTTAGACACCGGTTGAACTTATTCCTGAATATTCAGCCCGTAAAACTATACAGAAACTGGCTCTCTTCAGTGAAAGATACCGATGTGAAAAAGACGGATTTTCTGATAATCAAAGAAAATACGGAAGCTTATGCCGCTCCGCTTGAAAATTACATTAATAAAGATAAAGATACTGAATTAGTCCTGCATTCCTCTGTTTTTACACGAAAAAATGTTGAGCAGTTTATTCGGGGTTCTTTTGAGTTCGTAAAAAAGAAGGAAAGAAAGCAAATCAGTTTCATCGATCGCAGTACGCTATTTCCCGTTAGTCATCAACTTTGGCGATCCGTTATAGAAGATATTGCGCCGGAATATCCGGATATTTCGGTTAATTATATGCTTATCAA
>JAGLWX010000436.1 GCA_023133185.1 Fidelibacterota bacterium | reverse complement strand
CAATAATTTTATTTATCAATTTCTCTAATTCTTCCTTTTCCATTTTTCCTTATTTCCCCTTTTCCCTTAGTTACACTTACATCCGTGAACACTTACGATCTTGGCTGCTGTTATTTTCTTTTGGGCTTGATATTTACCCTTTTTATCGGCGTAAGATACTTTACAGTCATCATCGCTCTCGAAGAATAATACCTGGCATAATCCTTCATTGGCATAGATTTTTACGGGAACGGGAGCTGTATTCGATATCGATATCGTCACGTATCCCTCCCACTCCGGTTCAAAAGGTGTGACATTTACGATAACTCCACAGCGCGCATATGTCGATTTACCTGATGTAAGTGTGACTACATTCCTGGGAATCTGGAAATATTCAACGCTTCGCGCTAATACAAAACTGTTTGCCGGAATAGTACAGACATCCGCTATCACTGTCTCAAACTGTGAATCGTCAATATTTTTCGGATCGATTACGATGCCGGCTTTGGCTTTGAAAACCTTGAATTCGTTGGCGATCCGCATATCATAACCATACGCCGATATTCCGTATGAAATGACGCCGTTGCTGACCTGACCTCTTTCAAACGGTTCGATCATTCTGTATTTCTCGCACATTTCCTCAATCCACCAATCCGGTCTTACACTCACGTCGTCACTCCTGATTTTAAGTAAATTGCCTCATCGGAGGTCTTTTAGATAAAAAAATGTCCTATAATGAAAGTTAGTAACCTCCCCTCTTTCCCCTCCTTACTAAGGAGGGGACGAAAGGGGTGGTTAAAATATTTTCCAAAATCAAAGAACATCGTTTCATAGGATAAAACTTATAAAAATTGCTATAATGACAATTTCCGGACTGCATTACGCACTTCCGGCAGAACTTTATCAACTGCATCTTCCAATGTATCATTTAGCGAAATGCCTGCGGCAAAAAAATGCCCGCCGCCGCCAAACTTACGGGCTATCTCGTTTACAATCACTTTTCCTTGAGACCGGAAATTGACCCGAACCCTGTTCTTGCGAACTTCGAGAAACATAATAGAGACTTCGACGCCTTTTATCGATCGCACGAAATCCGTAAATCCACCAACTTCATCCAGGGTCGCGCCGGCTTCCTGAATATCGCTGCCCAAAACTTTAAACCAGGCTAATTTGCCTTCGAATTCATATTGGATCTTTTGTAACACAACGCCTAATAATTTCATGCGCTGACGGGTATAATTTTCATAGACATTACTAAAAATATCGGCCGGCTTGGCTCCCAAACGAATGAGCTCTGCCGCGATTTCCATTGCTTTTGCAGTCGTATTTTCAAATCGAAATGAACCGGTGTCGGTCATAAGTCCAACGTACAAAGCCTCCGCGATCTTCGTGTCTATTACTTCGGGATTCATTTGTTTCATCAGTTCATAGATAAGACAAGCCGTGGCTGGCGATTTTTCATCAACAATTTTGTAACTGCAGCTGATATGGTTCTCCGGGTGATGATCGATACAGATGGTCGAAATATTCAGTAATGCCAGGTCCTCGCCTAATTTTCCTAATCGAGCAACACCACCGATATCTAATGTAAAAATCAGATCGAATTGATTCAATCTGCCCCGGTCTTTTTCACGATCGTACTGTCTGATAATATTTTCAGGGTCGAGAAATGAGTATTCATCCGGTAAGGCTGAATCGTTAATGATTTCAACTTCAATATCCATTTTTCGGAGACAATAGTACATCGCAATTTCAGAGCTGAGACCATCTCCATCCGGATTGACATGCGTTGTAAGCAGCACCTTTCGGCTTGTTTTCAGTTTTTCTATTACCGGTTTCCAATTGTGTTCCATCATCATTTCCATTTAAAATAGTGATAAATATACCTTTTTGCCAGATAATATCAAACCCGAAAACACCAGTAGTAATTGGAGTATTGCCTGCCCTGTGAAATGCGGAACGAAGTGGAGCCTATTTCTACAGGGGAGTAATTTGAAATTTGATATTTGAAATTTGAAATGCTGGTTGCTGGGTTCAATCCAGCATAATCGTATTAGTCAAAGCGTATTCTTCCCCCTTACTGTCATCTCGATAGACTTCGACCCGGCAACTGTTTTTCCCAACAATGATCTTGAGAAAAGTACTTCGTGCTCCGGTCTCTGCAATTCCACGGCAATGTCCTGCATCGATTTGCCATATACCATTGATTTTTGCATAAGAAAAATTATGAGTATGACCACAAATGTAAGCCATAACTCCGTATTTGCGCAGGAGTTCCTGGAAACGCTGACTATTCTCCGGGTATGCATCCAGATTATCTCCTTTATGTCGATGCCGACCGTTATCAAAGTCAGGGATGGATACAATGGGTTCATGACCAAACACAAAAACGAATGGTTTTTTATTTGCCGCCAGGTCGTTCTCCAGCCAGTTATAGAGAGGTTCGCTAATATCTCCATCCGTCCCTATATCGGATTTGCCGTCATAATACTCGTTAAGCGCCACAAAGTGAGCATGCTCAAAATCAAACGAATACGTTGTCTCTTCGCCGTTTTCCGGTCCTCTAAGAACAAGGTTGGGGATTTCACCGCTACCCCAATCTCGCAACCATACCATATCTTCCGGAGTTTCCGCTTCATGATTACCAACAACAGGATACCAGGCATACTCCTCGCCGAGTATCTTTTTAATCATATCAAAGACATATTGGGGAGGATCAATGTCTCCGGGACTTACCATGAAAGAACCTTTGCCGACTTCCCGAATCGCTTCACAGGTTCCTTGAAAGTACTGCGAGGAATGATACTTTGGACCGGCATACTGGCGCATATCTACGGTAACAATGAAGGAAAAAACCGTATCTTCTTTAGAAAGCCTTGCTGTTAAACTGTAAGATAAGACGAGCGCAAAAATTAGTACCAATGCAACGGTTAAGTGTTTCAACGTTTTTTTCATTTGTTAAATCCTTTCTGAAAGAATCTACAAGCCAAAGTTAAGTGTAATCCCCAATAAGACAATATATTCACTGAAATCAATTACTTTGACGCTATTCGATTTCTTCTGAGCATACAGGTACTTGCCGATACCGTATAAACCTACCGGTCCGAATAGCCTGACATTTATTCCTCCTTCTAAATTATAAAGAAATCCCTTTACCTTTTCATCAGGCTCATCTTCACCTTTTGGAACTTCAAGTCCGCCAATACCGCCTCCCAGAAATACATTTGCCCTCTTCCACCTGTTCAACGGTGTCATGTAAAGAATATTAACAGCAAGCAAACCGGCTATTTCATAAGAGTGGGTTGGATCGGGACAATTTGTGTAATATTCATTAGTAATCGAAAGAGCTACGGGGAGTTTGCCCGGTTTAATATCCAGTGTAATCTGACCTCCACCTAATTTGCCAATGGGAGATCGACTATCAGTAAATCCTCCCTGACCTAATCGAAAGGTAAAATAAACATTTTTCTCCTTAGAAGAATCTGCTTCTTGAGCAGAAAGTTGACCTGATAAGAAATAAACAGCACCGATAAACAGCAATATTGTGAGAAGAATTTTTCGCAACATAACTCTCATCCTTTTTTTCATAATATTCTTCCTGAGACCAGGAAATTTGAGATAGTTTTTAACATCAGGAATAATATCGCCAGCCATGATGTTTTCAGCCCTGCTCAACAATTGCAATCTCTTCTTCAGTTAAGCCGTAGAATTCATAGACCATCCGGTCGATCTCGGCTTCAAGGGAAGAGGTGTTGGTATCAAGGCTGGATTTTTTTGCTTGAAGAATTTGATCGGCAATATCGATTAAATTATTGACACATCTATTTTTTTGAAAATTAATAATTGGTAAATTATCTACCTCATAACCATTTACATTACTACTTGTACTTTTTGATTTAAATATCCAATTCATTAATCTTGAATTTAACAGTCCTAAAAGATATTTCAGGACACGAGTATTTTCATGAAAAATATAATTACATGAATTAGCTAAATACATATTATCATCTGTAATTGAACACTTTAATCTCCGTTTTTCGTTGATTCCTGTCAAGCCTTGTAGTACTAATCTTTGATGTTGAGCATGAGTTAATTTCTCGCCACTATATAATGATCTAAATTCATTAATATCTAAATACTCAATAATTCCTTGGCTTATCTGATTATTTTTAGTCTTTATTACATATCTATCAATTTGAACTCCTTTAATTAATAAAGAGTCATTAGGATTAGACGATATGGCTTGTTTCCCAAATGTTATATCTACTTCACCTGTTAAACATGGTGCAATTGATTTTTGTTTAATAACATTTTTAATTGAAAAACACTTAATTAATAAATTCAAAGAAATTCTATCAACCAAAGGTATTTGATATAAATCATCATTCAGTTTATATAATTCATGTAAATGAAATTTTGTCCTGTTTTTTAAGTTAATTTCTTTCTTATATGAGATACCCATATCAATTGATCTACTAATTTTACTTTTCTTTGTAATTAAAATAGATGTAGACATCTTTACATCATCAAAAACTCTTTTTGCAGTATTGTCTCTTTCTGGGAAGACATCAATTAATAAAATAGTATTTTCATCCATTAAATATTTTCTAGTATTAAATGATGATGAATCAGTTAGTATACCCATTGGGATAATCATAGAAATAAAATATTTGTACTTAGCTAAATTAATTCCTAAACAGTAAAATATTTTTGATGCATTAAGCATTCCATGTTTTGCTTTTGGATAGTTATTTTTTAAATATTCAAGAGATTGTTTATCGATTTTTAATGCAATATTTTGATTTTGTTTTTTATTAAATATTCCATACGGCGGATTGCCGATCACCACATCGAAGCCTACAAAGTCGCCGTCATCATTGAGCACTTCGGGGAACTCGAAGCGCCATTCAAAGGCGTTATCGTAAATCTTACTGCTTTTAATCTCTTCCAATTCGTTTTCGAGTTTTTGGATTTCGTTGGTGAATTTTTTAACCTTTTTATCCCATTCCGCTTTTTCCTTTTTACTCTGTTCAAACAGGTTGACCTGGTTCGTAATATTAAAGAGTTCATCTTCAAGCCGAATTTTACGTAAGACCCGTTTATCATTCGCCGCCACTTCGCTTTCAAAATCACTTTTGATGTCGTCGATCAACCGTTCCATCGCGCGCTTCTGCTCTTTGCTTTCGGCATTGCGATAGGTCATCACCGCCAGGCGATAACTGTCGATACTCCATTTGCTTTTTGCCAGCGCCTTTTTGACGTCGGCGTCCAGGGCATAGCGGCTGATCAGCGAATTCCCGCATTTAATATTGATATCAATATTAGGCAGAGTTTCCAGCTCCAACAACTCCCCTCCTTGAAAAGGAGGGGTGACCGAAGGTCGGGGTGGTTGCGTCTCTATACCAGAATCACGAGTGTCCGCAGGTCGGATTGGTTCCTTCCCAAACTCCCGTCTTATCATTTCCAGCACGCCTTCCGGTTCTTCAAATACTGATCTGTTTTCAAACCTTAGTACTCTTATGCCAAAAGTATTCAGAAACAGGGTGCGTTCCATGTCGTATTCTTCCGCCGAATAGTTGACATGACCTTCACCATCGAGTTCAATTGCAAGATTTTCAGACGGGCAATAGAAATCGAGTATGTATTTATCCACACTATGCTGCCTGCGGAATTTTCTGCCTTCCAATTTTTTTCCCTGGAGCATTTTCCAGAGGCTCGCTTCGGCGGGGGTCAGGTTTCTGCGCAGGCGTTTGCGGAAGGTTTTAAGTTCGGGGAGATTCATGATTCTTGCGTCATGTGAATAGTTATTAATCCCTCCGTCCTGCGGACGCCTCTCCTTGCCAGGAATTAACCCCTCCGTCGCTTCGTGACACCTCCCCTTTCCAGGGGAGGAGCTGGGAATTTTGTAGTAGGCGTTTTTGAGGAGTTCGATCCAGAGCCGGAGACGGCAGATTTTTACGGAGTTAGGATTGATGTCCACACCGAACAGGCAGTTCTCGATAAGGGTCTGCTTTTCGTGGAACAGAGCTTCCTGAACACGTTGACTCTCCCTGTTTTTCGGCTTGTACTCAAACAACAACCCGTCATCGTCGGTGATGATGAGTTCATCATTGACAACTTCCACGCTGTAATCCCGCAATGTCAGACCTTGCCTGTCAAGCAGTATTTTCAGTTCGCTTTTGATGGTGATGATCTCGTTCAGGGCGGACACCAGAAAGTGCCCGGAACCCACTGCCGGGTCGCAAATCTTCAGAGAATTTATTATGTTGTTGGCTTCTTGCTTTGTAAAGTCTGTGTTAATGGCATTGTATATATCATCGAGAGTGTTGTATCTAACATCTTCGGTCTGTGAGGAGTTCTTGACCCCTCCGTCCTTCGGACACCTCCCCTTTTCAGGGGAGGAATTTTCATAGTATATGTTCTGAGAACAACTACCCTTTTCAGGGGAGGAATTTTTAGAAATATTGTCTTGAGGACAGTTTCCATTGTCAGGAGTTAACCCCTCCGGCACTTCGTGCCACCTCCCCTTTCCAGGGGAGGAGCTTTTATTGAAGGTATCGTATTGGGAACTCACTTTGTCAGGGGAGGAGTTTTTTGAAATGTATGCATCATTGAATTTTTGGACTACAGCCCGGCGGATGGTTTCACGGCACATGTACATTGTAATGAAACCGGGCGTAAAGAAGGAGCCGTCTTTGTATCCGTTGATCTTCTCGAAAATAAGACCGAGCACCGAGGCATTAATCAGATTTTTTTTGCCTTCCTGAATTTCTTCCGAACCTTCGCTGCTGAAATCGTAAGCATCGAGAAATTCAAACAGGTATTTTAGGGCATTGAGATCACCTTTGCGTCTCTTGCCGTTACTATCTTTCAGCACTGTTGAAGAAATTACCGGTAGTCGGCAATCATCCTGCAAGTTGCTGATAAATATGGTAACCTGTTCCAGCTCAGTGGGTTCGAAGAGCGAACTGTTCAGGTAAGGCACTTTATCAAAAAGTTTTGCCATTTCAGCATCTCGCTCGCCGGTTTTACGGGCAAGAACCCGGAAAAACAAACCGTCCAGATCGTCATAGTTTTTGACACGGTCGCAATTAAGAAATGCAAACGCCTGATCGCCTTTATGATAATTGATGAGCTGGGCTTCGAGCAATTTCAGGAAAAGGATTCGATTGATCCACGTAATCGCCAGTTCCAGCGCTACATTTAAAAGTCTCTCTTCGTTTGTTTCGCCGTATTGCGCCGGTTTAGCGAGGCGCGAAATTTTATCCCGGCTGTCCAGCTGGATAATGGCGTTTTCGATCAGCGAGCCGGCATTCCGTTCACCTTCTTTTTTACGTTCAATCAGTTTCTTGCCGCCTTTTTTGGTTTCGGCAAGTCCGATAATGTGCAGCAATTCCGTGTAAAAGGTTTTATCAAGGCTATTGCTGTCGTTGGCAAACGGCAGAGTTAGCAGATGTTCGGGAGATATCAATTTATACAGGGGAATTAATTTTTTATCATCCTGCGGATCATTACTTCTGAGTAGTTTTTCATATTCCAGAAGATCAAACCAGGTAAAAGTAATTTCGGAATTGATATTAGAAATAAACGGCTCGGCAATTTCTTTATAAAAGAAGTCCGTTTTGGTACCCGTTAATTTTCCTGATTCATAATCTTTGAATTGCCTGACAAATTTACTGTTTTCCGTAAAAAGCTTTTCAAATAACTTCGCATCGAATATAAACCACTCGGTTACGTTAGTGACAATGAGGTATTTGATTTCAAGGTTCTTGTTGGTGATCCGCTCCCTGAGATAATAAAGCAGCAATTCATGAAATGCTTTCAGGTTTATATTGTCCTTTCGGAGCATCTCGTTTTTTTTGGACGGTTTCTTAGTTTCAATCAAAACGCCGACGCTGCTGCCGGCATCTTTCCCGTTGTGAATCACAAGATCGGTTCGTCCTTTGGTATTGATATAGTGGTTTGGGGCGTAATAGGTATTTTTCAGAAATTCAATAATGTTGTTTTTATTAAATTCTTCATACTCCGATTCATTTACGCTGTCGAGAAGAGTCACAAGATTCTTCTTGAAAAGTTCAATCTCCGTCCGGTTGGGCTTCACCTTCAGGAAGGCTTTATTGAGAGATTTACGGGGATTGATGACGATAAGATTCATGTTATTCACGGATAATTATAGTCAATTTCTCATATAGAAGCAAGGTACAAGTAACATGATGCAAGACCTGGGCAATCTTAAATTCTGATTTTCTGTTCCGTTGTTCGTCTCAGGGAACATTAAATTCAGCCGCTACTTTTAAACGCAAAATGATTTTATTTCGTTGTAAATACTGATACGAACTTTTCCGGCAGGTTCACACCATAGTAATCGGTCAGAAATGTGTCTATTTCAATCGTATATAGCGTATTTGATGCTAAGGACGAATCGGGATATACCCGTAACATCGAATACTCTGAATACTGATAAGTAACAATGTTAGGATTAATCTCGGGTGTTATTTTCAACGCGTCCTCAATTGTGCTTTCATCGATGATATTATTAAAATAGATTGAAATAACCGGCGCCAAAGAAACGAAGTATTGTTTATCGTAGGGCGAAATACGCGTAATCTCTAATGGATCAATTTCAACAGATAATGTCGTATCACCGGGCAGATGATTTCCATTTATATCTGTAAAATCC
>JAGLWX010000435.1 GCA_023133185.1 Fidelibacterota bacterium | reverse complement strand
CCAATTAATACATTAATACATAGCATTCCGACTGATAATATTTTATCAACCAATGATATGATTTTGCACGCATCCGTAAATAACTGTTTTTCTGCTAAAAAATCAAGTTATTTATTACACTCATAGAATTTTTCTTTTACTCTTGCTTAGTGATGGATTTTACTTTGCTCAATGTTAAATGCGTCAAATTCGGTAAATAGGTTGAGCGGGGAAATGGAGTAAAGGAGTTGTGAAATTTGATATTTGGTAACAGTTCACCGCTAAGCCGCCTGTCTGCGTCCGGTGGCTGCCGGGCAGGCAGGCAATGACGCAGAGAATTTTTATTATTTAAATTTTTTTCCACAAGAGAAATTTGAAACTGGAAATTTGGACAGGTTTTTGGTAAGCTGGTTCCTGGATGTTGGTGTGGCACTTAACTCAAGCCTGGTCACCGTATCTGCGGGGATGTAATTGTTGATAACAGGCTTAAGTCAAGTTAATCGGCACATTACTCCACTACTCCTCCACGGAGTTCTTCGGAACAGCACTCCATGTAAATATAATTTGTGTAATTAGTGTAATTCGTAGTTAAAATAATCTTTGCGTTTTGGATTTAACGGTTTATATTTGACACCGATGAAAGTGAACCTGAATATAAAAATGAATCAAAACTGGTGGTGGCGCCGGGGATATCTCTTTTCGGGTTTGCTGATCGGGCATCAACACTAAGTTAGAATACCATATAAATTTATAGATCGCAGGCTTGAAAAGGCCTGCGATTTTTGTTATTTGAGATTCAGAATTTGGTTAGAAAACCCCTGAAGAGGTTTGGTAGGGTGATGGATCTACCTTTCCCCACAGTTAAAACTGTGGGTTATACCAAATCAGAGCAACCCACAACTTTAGTTGTGGGATTTGAAAACCTTTCTCTGATATAATAACCATTTTAATGGTTTTAAACGCTGATTCAAATATGAAAACCTATAAAACACAAAAGGAGAACACGATGGAACAGACGAAGTACATTTTAGACGAAAAACAGATGCCGACCAGCTGGTACAACATTCAGGCGGATTTGCCGGAGCCATTGCCGCCGGTTTTGCATCCCGGCACCAAGCAGCCGATCACACCGGATGATTTGACGCCGCTTTTCCCGATGGAGCTGATCAAGCAGGAGGTCAGCACGGAACGCTATATTGATATTCCCGAAGAGCTGCAGGATATTTTCCGTCTGTGGCGTCCGACGGTACTGTATCGAGCTCGACGTTTGGAAAAAGCTCTTGATACACCGGCGAAGATCTTCTACAAGTATGAAGGTTCCAGCCCGCCCGGTAGTCATAAGCCCAATACCGCCGTGGCGCAAGCCTATTATAATAAACAGGAAGGCGTTAATCGGATTACCACCGAAACCGGCGCCGGTCAGTGGGGCAGCGCCTTGTCCTTTGCCGGGGCTCTGTTTGGAATAGAGATAAAGGTTTATATGGTAAAGTGCAGTTTTTATCAGAAGCCCTATCGCCGCATCATGATGGAAACCTGGGGTGGCAAATGTGTTCCCAGTCCCAGTCCCGATACAAACATCGGTCGCAAATTTCTAAAAGAGGATCCCGATTGTTCCGGCAGTCTTGGATTGGCGATCAGCGAAGCGGTGGAAGATGCAGTTTCACGGGACGATACTCATTATTCACTGGGCAGCGTGTTGAATCATGTGCTGCTGCACCAGACGATTATCGGTCAGGAAGCTAAGATTATGATGGAAAAAATTGGCGCCTATCCGGATATCATCATCGGGTGTATTGGTGGCGGCTCCAACTTCGCGGGTATGTTTCTTCCCTTTGTTAAGGATAAAATAGACGGTACCAAACCGGATTTGCGGATTATCAACGTGGAACCCGCCAGCTGCCCGACCCTGACCAAAGGATTATATGCCTACGATTATGGCGATGAAGCCGGTTTGACGCCCTTGATGAAAATGTTTACCCTGGGACATGAGTTCATGCCGCCGCCGGTACATGCGGGCGGATTGCGTTATCACGGCATGGCGCCCATCATCTGCCACTTGCATAGACTGGGTCTAGTCGAAGCCAAGGCTGTGCATCAATTGGGTACTTTCGAAGCCGGGATAACATTTGCACGCTGCGAGGGCATCATCAGCGCTCCCGAGACAGACCATGCCATTCGAGTGACCATTGATGAAGCCCTAAAATGCAGAGAGTCCGGCGAGGCGAAGACCATCCTCCTTGCGCACAGCGGGCACGGGCATGTGGATATGGCGGCTTATGATGACTTTCTGTCGGGGAAGTTACAAGATTATGCTTATCCGGAGGAGAAGATCAAGGCGGCGCTGGCGCAATTGCCGCTGAATGGAAAGTGAGAAGGTGTGTATGACTGTGGAGCTGAGTCCGGTAGTCAGTCTTTAACTCAACCCCTCATTCCGGCTTATCGAAAAGCGTTAATTTTGGCGCTCTCCCCTTCTCTTTTAAAGAGAAGGGGACGGGGGATGAGTTCTATTCTCCCATCTTGAGCCATTTCGACGATAGGGTTAGCGCCCCGATTCATCGGGGTGATGATGAGCAGACACCTCCCTCGATGCACCTTCAGTGCGTTTTCTCTCGTCCTGTCGGTTAGAATACAGGCTGCAGAGCGGGGCCCTGCAGTCAGCAGTAAAAAGTGTTATTTGAAATGATCGTTTTTCTTCTTCTTTTACCTGGATGCAAAAGAAGCAAAACATCACGGCTGATGAAAATCAGCGGCAATTGGTATCGTTCTGCTACAGAAATTTAAAGCGGTATTAGATGGTGTATTTGGAAAAAGTTTTTTTGATAGTTGTAACATTGACCGTCAACAAAAAGGTATCGGAACCGCAAAATTTCTGTTTAACGCAGTTCTCTACCAATTGTTTTTCCTCTGATTTTCAAATGCCGATTCAGAACTCCGGAATAGTGTTTTTATTGACAGGTTCGAATTCTGCTGTCAAGCTGAGTCCGGCAGTCAGTCTTTAACTCAACCCCTCATTCCGGCTT
>JAGLWX010000434.1 GCA_023133185.1 Fidelibacterota bacterium | reverse complement strand
AAGGAGATTTCATTTTTCTTGATCCACCATATTATCCTGTTGGCAAATATTCCGATTTCAAAAGATACACAAAGGAGTTTTTTTATCATGACGATCATGTTACTCTGAAAGAGGAATTTGACCACTTGGTTGAAATGGGTTGCCATGTTATATTAACAAACTCTGATCATCCGATTATCCTCGAACTATATCAGGATTATGAAATCAAGATAATTGAAACAAAAAGAATGATCAGCAGCAATCCAAAAACCCGAAACGGCAAAGACATCATAGTAATCGGTACATATGAATAATGCACAATTAGAAATAAAAGCTTTTGTTGATCAGTTTTCCTACTTCCCGGGAACTAGATACATGGGGAGTAAGAATAAAATCATTCATGAGATATGGAACACCCTAAAAGACTATGAATTCAACAGTTTTTTTGACGCTTTTGCCGGAAGTAACGTTGTTGGATATTTCATGAAGTCCAAGGGAAAAGAAGTAATTACGAATGATTTTATGAAGATTAGCTACATTACCGCTAAGGCTATTATTGAAAACTCGAATGTCCATTTGGGAAAAAGTGATGTTGACTTTCTGCTTAGCAACAAGAACAAAGAGAATTATATCAGCAACACTTTCATGGGTTTGTATTTCAGCGATCAGGACAACCAATTTTTAGACAAAGTCCGGTTTAATATTTCCCTACTTGACGATGAATACAAACAAACTATTGCGCTATCCTCACTGGTAAGGGCGTGTATGAAAAAACGGCCAAGGGGCATTTTTACATTCGTTGGACATCGGTATGACGATGGCAGAAGCGACATTAAGAAATCACTTGAGAATCATTTTATTGATAATGTATTGTCATTTAATGATGCCGTTTTCGACAATGACACTCATTGCAAGGCGAACAATTCGTTAACTCAAAAACTGAACATAAAAGCAGATTTGGTTTATTTCGATCCTCCATATTTCACACCGAACTCAGACAACGATTATGTAAGAAGATATCATTTTGTTGAAGGGCTTGCTAAAAATTGGGAGGGTTTGGAAATACAGGAACATACTAAAACTAAGAAATTCAAAAGCTACAAATCGCCTTTCTCAAAAAAAGAGGAAACATACACTGCTTTTGAGAATCTGATTAAGAAATACAAAAATTCAATGATCGCTATTTCATATTCTTCTAATTCACTTCCCACAAAAGCAGAAATGATTGAAATTCTTAAAAAACACAAGAATACGGTAGTCGTGCATGAAATTGATCACTTGTATTCTTTTGGAAATCAGAATCACAAAGCCGGAAACGGTTTTAATCGTGTTAAAGAATATATATTTATTGGAAACTAATGAAACGAATAATAAGTAGTGATTTACCGCAAGCCGACCGACTTGAATCGGTTCTTTTAACGGTAATTGCAGTTGGAAACGGAGCACTAACAGACATAGAAATTGCCGACAGGATCCCTAGCATTGAAGGTGATGACAGGCAAGGCAGGTATTATAGAAATGCTGCTGAAATGCTTGGTTTTATTGTCAATAGAAAAAACAATGCAACCTTAACTCCCAAAGGTCAGGAACTACTAAACGATCCAGTTTTGACCAATCCATTTTTCATATCTTCTGTACTTAACCTCGAAGTTTATCAAAAGCTGCTGCCTTATCTGGAATTACATCCCGAAGGTCTGACAAGACAAGAAATAGAAAGCTATCTTCAATCTATTGCAAATCCTCAAATTGGTCCATCTATGATACCTAGAAGAATTTCTACCATATTAACATGGCCAAGAACTTTGGGTTTTCTCGTTCAAAATAATAGTGGGCAGTATCAGATCAGAAATAATTTGAGCGGCGAACTTCCGGTATTTGAAATTCAAGACATTGACCAACCACTTCTCCCTGTAACAGGTGATCTTTCGGAATATCAGGAAATATCAAACAGAACGGAAATGGCAAAAGATGAAGTTGTCTATTTCAAAGACCAAGCTAAACTTGAAAAATCAATCAATGCCCACATAACTTTGGTCAATTTAGTCGCTCAGAGAATTCGGGAAAATGGAGGTATGCCAAAATCAAATCAACTGATTGATCTTGCTGTCCGATTTGATAGAGATTACATATTTGAAATGAAATCTACGAATGATGATAATGTAAGATCTCAAGTCAGAAAAGGAATGAGCCAACTTTACGAATATCGTTACTTGCAAAACAAGCCACGCGCAAAACTAATCTTGGTCATTGAAAAACCGCTTGGTGCAAGTCATTCTTGGATGCTTGATTACATGGAGAGCGATAGAGAGATTCACTTGGTTTGGGACGGGAATGAGGAACTATATGGTAGCAAAGGAGCAAGAAACGAGTTGGGATTTTTAGGATTGCAACCATAACACTACAACCACATACGTTGGCTGGGCCACACAAAGCCACTTACAATACAAAGCCAGCCAATGAGTGTGACTGGGAGAAAAAAAAAGAAATTGAACGAGCAATGAACTACCCCACCGCAAGCAGCGGGGCATCTTATCGGTAATAGTTTTATACTCTTAGACATACATTAACGTTATACGCAAGCTTAAGACCGAGACAGAATTATTATGATTAAGCTGACAGAACAACAAATAAATGAGATTGTAGACTCTCTGGATTCTGACATGAAATGTTTTTATAACAAATCGACTGGAGAAATAAAAACTATCCCGAACTTTGATAGTTGTTATATGGCTGATGAGGAACCGTGGGAGGAAGACCTAAAGGAATTAGAGGAGAACCGGGAAGATTATTTGGGATTTGATAATATGTCATCAAGAGAATCTTTTGAGGTAATGGCTGATTTTGCAGAAAATATTGACAATCCTATATTGCATAATAAGTTGATCAATGCATTGAATAAATCAAAACCATTCAGGAACTTTAAATGGCAAATTGATAATTCAGGAGAATACCGACAAATTTGGTTTGATTTTAAACATAAAAGGTATATTGAGCGGGTTAAAGAACAATTAGAGAATTTCAATAGAATTGAGGATAATGAATAATAAAGAATTAGAGAATAAAGTCAAGAAAATAGCAATCTCACTTAATTTGGTGGTAAATGTTTAACCATATAAGGCATAAAAGGAAATATAAGAAAGAAACTTATATGGTCTTATAATCCTTATATGGTTCAAAAAAACAAGAGGAAATTATGCAGATAACAAAAACATATTTAAAAGACTTAATTTATAAAGTAAACGGAGCAGCAATAGAAGTTCACAAGGCATTGGGTCCGGGATTATTAGAAAGTGTTTATCATAAATGCTTAAAACACGAATTATCTATAAGAGGCATAAAATATAAATCAGAATTAATTGTACCTGTTAATTATAAAGGATTGCAATTAGACGCAGAATTGAGATGTGATTTGTTTGTTGAGGACATTTTACCGGTTGAGTTAAAAACGACAGAAGGAATTAACCCTATTTACGAAGCACAATTAATGACATACATGAAATTATTAAATGCACCGGAAGGATTATTATTGAATTTTAATGTAACAAATCTTTACAAAGAAGGTCAACGGACTTATGTAAATGAATTATATAGAAATTTACCTGAATAAAGATTTAACCATATAAGGCATAAAAGAAAATATAAGAAAGAAACTTATATGGTTCAAAAAAAGAGAAATTAGAAATGAATAAACGCATAATAGCGGGATTTGTGGCGCTGCTTTTCTTTTATTCAGCTTTGCAGGCGGCGTCCCTCGACACAGTCGTCATTACAAGCCAAGCCATGCAAAAAAAGCCCCGGGCGGTTATCGTGCTGCCCGGCGCTTACCAAAATCCAAAATCCGAGTTCCCTGTTTTATACCTTTTACATGGCTGGAGCGGCGCTTATGATGACTGGGCAAAGAAAACGGATCTGGGACCGCTGTCCGATCGGTACTCGATCATCATCGTCTGTCCTGATGGCGGATATGCCGGCTGGTATATCGACAGTCCGTTGAAAAAGGACTCACAATATGAGACTTACATTTCTGAGGAAGTGGTGCGTTATATCGACAAGCAATACCGCACAATCGCAGACAATGACAGCCGTTTTATTTGCGGTTTGAGTATGGGCGGGCACGGCGCTATAAGTTTATTGGCAAAGCATCCTGATATCTATGCCGCAGCCGGCAGCATGAGCGGCGTGATGGCGTTAACCTCTTCGAGCAAGCGTTTTGGAATCGGGCAACTTATAGGCGATTATGAAACTCACCGGGACAAATGGGAACAGTAC
>JAGLWX010000433.1 GCA_023133185.1 Fidelibacterota bacterium | reverse complement strand
CCGACTTCCGGGCAATTTCCGTCAAATGGAACCGACGAATCAGTTCCGAAGGACTCAGAATTTCACTCCCATCTTTCGGAACCCATCCTAACAACGCCAGGTAATTGAACACAGCAAATGCCGGATAACCCAATGCCTTATATTCATCGACGCCGGTGGCGCCATGGCGTTTGCTCAACCGTTTTCCGTCCGTTCCCATTAATAAGGGCAAATGCGCAAATTCCGGGATTTTTTCACCGAGCGCCTGGTATAACAGTATCTGCTTGGGCGTATTGGAAATATGGTCTTCGCCTCTGATCACGTGGGAAATTTTCATATAAATATCATCCACGACAACCGCTAACTGATAGGTGGGTATTCCGTTTGACCGCTGAATGACAAAATCATCGATTTCATTGTGATTGACACGAATATTACTATATACCAGATCGTTCCATTCCGTAATGCCGGGTTCAATCTTGAACCGTACTGCCGCCGGTTTCCCGGCGTCAAAATAAGCGCTAATTTGCTCTCTGTCAAGCGATCGACACATACCATCATATTTGTACTCTCCGGATTGCGATCGTCGTTCCTCGAGCTCCTGAAGCGTACAAAAGCAGTAGTATGCTCTCCCCTTATCCAGTAATTTCTGAACTGCCTGCTGGTATGCTTTCAAGCGCTGAGATTGAAACACCGGTTCTTCATCCCAATTAAGACCGAGCCATTTCAGTGAATTGTAAATTTGCTCTACGTATTCCGTCCTGGAACGCTTTGTGTCGGTATCTTCGATACGAAGTAGAAATTTGCCGCTGGTTGAGCACGCGAATAACCAGTTGTAGATAGCCGTTCGTGCCCCGCCTAAATGAAGCGCTCCGGTGGGACTTGGCGCAAAGCGGACCCTAATTTCCGTCATTTTCGTGTCCCTCGGTTTGTATTATTTGATGATCCTCTAATGGAGCTATTTGCAGCACAATGCCTCCCATGTAACTGACATATATGTTATAGAAAATGACAATCAGCATAACAAAAAACATGAGCGCCAGCGTTAAAAAGAGCCCATTGAATATAGAAGCAAAAATGATCCGCCCCAAGCTGAAACTGACGGGTTCTATATTCTGAAAAAGCGGCATATCAACGATCGAATCTCCAAGCATTGAAAATACCCACATCGCAAATAGTGAGATCAAAAAAACAAAAATGCATGAAACCGTCAGCATAACCATAAAGGATATTTTAAATACCGACGATAAACTGATACTTTTAATTTCATATTCCATCAATTTTTATCCTTTTTTAAACGGTGCTAAATTGATAATAAAATCCGTGTAAATCAACCCTATTATGGTAAAATTTGCTTCAAGGTATCTTTGCAGAGACAGCTCTTATCATAAACAACATATTCCTAACCTGGATAAACCAGAATTGTAAATTATATATCAAATTGTAAATATCAAATTTTTTCAGAGATACCTTCGGATTCCGTTTTATACCAATTAGTGTCTGTCTATAAAATCGTTTTTTTCCATTGTAAACATCTCATTCCCAAGCCCCTTTACCACGCTCATTCCCAAGCCCCAGCTTGGGAATGTTAGCGAAGGATGTCTTACTCGTTACAAAGCTGGGACTTAGTAACGAGTAAAAAAACAAAACATAATGATTATTTGGTAATTTCAATGCCTACGGGACAATGATCGGAGCCTGACACATCAGAAAGAATGAAGGCGTCTTTCACATTGTTCACAAATCGCTCATTAACAAAAAAATAATCGATTCTCCAGCCGATATTCCGCTCCCGGGCGCGGGCTCGCATTGACCACCATGTATATTGATCCGGTTCCGGGTGAAACTTTCTGAAGGTATCAATATAACCGTGACTGATAAATTTGTCGATCCACTCTCTTTCAACCGGTAAAAAACCGGATACAGTCTGATTTTCTTTCGGTCTGGCAATATCAATAGGCTTATGGGCTGTATTCACATCGCCACAGATAATGATATTTTTACCTTCCCGATTCATTGAATCAACTACGTCGAGGAAAGCGTCGTAAAAGTCCAACTTATATTGAAGCCTTTCATCGTTCTTCTGCCCATTGGGGAAATAAATATTCAGCAATACAAAGTTATCATACTCGGCAACAATTATTCTGCCTTCCCGGTCGTATTTTTCAATCCCAAAACCGGTTTGTATATGATTTGGTTTTTGCTTTGAGTACAGAGCGACGCCGCTATAGCCCTTTTTATAGGCTGAAGAAAATGCGGAATGATAGCCGTTAACATGCAGCAGATCAAAAGATAATTGCTCCATATAAGCCTTGGTCTCCTGAACACACAATATATCAGGATCTTGACGGCTCATCCAATTGAGAAGCCCTTTGCGGTATGCTGAACGAATACCGTTAACGTTCCATGAAATTATTTGCATACTTATCCAATCTAAGAGTAATTATACTCTGACCGGAATATATTAAAACCAAATAGATTGACCAAAGGAAAAAGCAAAACCTGTTGCATGATTAAAAACACCGCCTATCTGAGAAAATCAAATATCAAGCATATAATTCCGGAAATTCAAGCCTGTCCCGATCCCCTCACTGGAAAGATTCTATCCCGCCAATTAATATTCTGAATAACTGAGACATTTGATAGTATAATTGAATTTAGCTTACGTAGCTGTGACCTATCTCTCATCTCTTATTAACATTTTAATTAAAAGAGAAAATGACCCAAATGTTGATACTCTACTATCAGGATATATCTTATGCGGGACGGTTATGGACGATACGAATACACTTATGGGTTATGAACAGTATAAAATTTGCCGGAATATTAAGGATATTATTTAACGCACGTTCCTGATCTCAGCTGCAATTCCATCCGGATCGAGACCAATATTTTTTAACAATATATCCCTGGGACCGTGTTCAATAAATTTATCAGGCAATCCAAGAGATTTTATATTCACTTTCCATCTATTTTTCGATACGATATTATTAATCATACTGCCAAACCCGCCGGCGAGACTATTCTCCTCGATCGTTATGATAGTCGAATGATTTTCAGCAATTTTCTTCAGATAGGTTTCATCAATTGGTTTGATGAATTGGGCATGGATCAACGTTGGTGAAATCGAATCCTTCGATAGCAATGCAATCGCTCGTTTAGCCACATTGGTCATTATTCCGACCGACAAAATGGCAACATCAGTTCCCTTTTTCAATTCTATCCATTGTCCGATATCCAGAATCTCAGGTTCACGATTCTCGCTGAATTCCACACAGGAATCCTTCGGATACCGGATGACAAAGGGATTTTTATCCTGGGAAAGCGCCGTAAATAGTAAATCCCGTAATTCATTGCCATTCCGGGGCGCTGCAATAATCATATTTGGAATCATGCTCATATAACTCAAATCAAATGTACCGTGATGAGTCGGTCCGTCTTCTCCCACAAGTCCGGCTCTGTCCATAACAAAAACCACCGGCAGCTTTTGAAGAGCAATATCATGTATGATCTGGTCAAATGATCGCTGAAGAAATGTCGAGTAAATCGCCACTACAGGACGATAAGCTCCAACGGCTAATCCACCTGCAAAAGTAACCGCGTGTTCTTCTGCAATTCCAACATCGAAATAGTTCTCCGGAAACTTTCTACGGTACTCAACAAGTCCTGTTCCATCACACATCGCCGCTGTGATAAAAACCGCTTTGTTATTCTTTTCTCCTATTTCACAAGCGATTTTCCCAAACGCCTCTAAGAACGGAGGTTCCACATTTTCTTCTTTTTTCACAGACGGTTCAATCGGACCAACTCCATGATACTTAGTGGGATCGTTCTCCGCAATTGCCAAGCCTCTGCCCTTTTGTGTGATAACATGTAAAAGAACAGGATAATTGAGGTCTTTGATATTTTGCAGCGTTGATATCATCTGACTCATGTTGTGACCATCAACCGGTCCGTAATATCTGAATCCGAACTCTTCGAACAAGATTCCGGGCGCTATAAAATTCTTTAATGATTCGAGAGTCTTTCGCCCTAATTTACGTATCGCGCCAGCGCCTTTGGGTAATAACGCCAGTGAATTCCAGACCTGGTTTTTGACATTCAAATATCTCGGATTTGTAATGATACGGGTTAAATATTGACTCAAAGCGCCAACATTGCGGGAAATGGACATTTCATTATCATTTAAAACAACTAAAAATTGTCCTTTTACATTACAAACATTATTCAATCCCTCAAGCGCCAAGCCGCCGGTTAGAGCCCCATCCCCGATGATCGCAACAACCCGATCTTTTAATCCTTTCAAATCCCGGGCGACCGCCAATCCTACCGCTGCGGAAATTGATGTACTGGCATGTCCGGCGCCAAATGCATCATATTCACTTTCATGGATTTTGCAAAATCCGCTGATGCCGCCTAACTGTCTGATCTGCTTTATCTGCTCGCGGCGTCCCGTCAGAATTTTATGACCATACGCCTGATGTCCAACGTCCCAAACAAGTTTGTCGTCAGGAGTATTATAAACATAATGCAACGCTATCGTCAATTCGACAACACCCAGACTGGGCGCCAGATGTCCGCCGGTTTTTTTTACAGTTTCAATGATGTAATGCCGTAATTCAGAGCTCAGAATAGTCAATTCAGTTTGATCTAATTTTTTAACATCGTCCGGAGATTCAATTTTCGTTAAAATTTTATAATCAATATCTTTTTGTATCGGATCAAGCATAATTCATCATTTCCGTATAAGTTGTTTAATAAAGTAGCTATGGATGCGCTGATCATCAGTCAATTCCGGATGAAATGTGGAAAGAAGAATATTTTCATATTGGACTAATACGATTTCACCATTTATCGTACCGAGAGCCGTTACTTCTTTACCTAATTGTCGTAATTTGGGAGCACGAATAAAAACAGCGTTAAACGGCTTCTTATCAAAGCTCAGCTCAACAGGTGCGATAAATGATTCCACTTGCCTGCCATACGCATTTCGCTTTGTATTGATTGGGACACGATTCAGCGTTTTAACATGGGGATTATCGGAATTATTCGATAATAATATCGCTCCCGCACAGGTTCCGAACATCGGATGATTGTATTTTTGAATACGGTCGCGGAACTTCATTTCATCCAGCAGTTTTGATATTGTTGTTGATTCGCCGCCTGGCAGTATTAATCCGTCGCAGTTATCAATCTCTTCTGGGTATCGGATTTGTATTGTCTGTACGCCGAGTTTATCAAGCATAGCAATATGCCTGGCAAATGAACCCTGAAGTCCGAGAACACCGATTGTAATAGTTTTTAAAGACATTCTATTCGATAATAAAACCGATTATTTTACCAGCCGCGCTTCGCCAGGCGTTCCTCTTCCGGAATAGAAGCAATATCCAGCCCATCCATAGCATCTTTCAATCCCATGGAAACTTCCGCCAGTTTTTCCGGATCGTTATAATAGGTCGTTGCCAGAACAATCGCTTTCGCACGTTCTGCCGGATCTTCCGATTTAAATATACCTGACCCAACGAAAACCGTCTCTGCGCCCAATTGCATCATCAATGCCGCATCGGCGGGAGTCGCCACGCCGCCGGCTGCAAAATTCGGGACCGGCAGTTTTCCCGCTTTCGCCACCTGCCGGACGATTTCGAAAGGCGCACCCAGTTCCTTTGCCGCCGCCATTAATTCATCATCCGGTAATGTCGTTAACCTGCGGATATCCTTTTGGACCTGACGCATATGCCGGACGGCTTCGACAATATTTCCACTGCCCGCCTCGCCTTT
>JAGLWX010000432.1 GCA_023133185.1 Fidelibacterota bacterium | reverse complement strand
GGCACTTTAAAATCATGTTTCCAGATATGATTCTCTTCATCGGCAGGTGTTAATACTTCACTCTCATCGATAAAATCAACTTTAAGGGCTTCTAAGATTTGCGCTTCAGCAAAATGACCGATACGACATTTCGCCATAACCGGAATTGAGACAATATCCTGAATGGCTTTAATAACATTCGGGGCGGACATCCGGGCAATTCCACCATGTTCGCGTATATCTGCCGGAATTCGTTCCAGCGCCATTACTGCAACAGCGCCTGCATCTTCGGCGATCTTTGCCTGCTCAGGAGTGGTCACATCCATGATGACGCCTCCCTTAAGCATCTCCGCCAGTCCGACTTTTACTTCAAAAGAACCTTTATCCATTGTAAATAACTCCTTATATACCATTATACAATTTACAGATTTATATCGATAAATTGCTTATTTTTTTCGCAACTTTTCTCACAATTTCATCCGGTGTGGAAGCGCCGGTAGAAATTCCGACTGTTTGAGCATCTTTAAACCACCCTGTTTGAATATCATCAGGTCCCTGCACCTGGTAACTTCTGGGATTTAATCGTGATGAAATCGAGGTTAATCGCTTTGTATTTGCGCTTGTGAAAGAACCCACAATTACCATAACGTCGTTATTCACAGCAAGTTCCTTAAGCTGAGACTGTCTGTTCCGGGTTGGTGTACAAATCGTATTAATGATCCTTAAATCTTGAATATTTGATATTAAAATGGCGATTATCTGATTTACATTTTCAATAAACTGGGTCGATTGAATCACAACGCCGGCTTTTCTGACAGGTTCCATGTTTAAAGCATCTTTTGCCGTCGCGATAACAATCGGATTCGATAACTGACTGGCAATCGCTTCCACCTCATCATGCCCGGAATCTCCGATTATTATAACCGTTCGTCCCTCGCTTTCAAGTAATTGTGAAGCTTTGTGAATCTCATTCACTAACGGGCAGGTGGCGTCGATAATCGTCAGCCCCCGTTCTCTGATTTTTTGCCATAATTCCTTGCGCGTGCCATGAGATCGAAACAACACCGGCATCCCTTGTGGAATATCATCAATATTCCGATAGACAACCACACCGCCGTTTTTGAGATCATCTATCACAATTTCATTATGAACAATATCACCCAACATAGCAACTTTTCCATGAGTTTCGGCGGCGTCACGAGCCATATCAATAGCCCGTTTCACGCCGAAACAAAACCCGACATCTTTCGCAATTGTAATAGATAGTGAATTCATTTGATTTTAGATAACCATTCACAGGTGTAAGTTAAGGAAAAAGGGAAAAAGAGGGGAAAAGGGAAATATACTTATCTCCTTATTTTTCTTTCTACCCTTCGTGGATCCAGTTTAAAGTCTGAAAAATTAATTAATAACCCTATATCTTTGTTAACTGCTTTTAAATATGATCTAACTTGGGCATAATATTTCTTATGGATTTCTTTAACTGTCTTAAGTTCTAAAACAATTTCTTTTTCTACTAAAAAATCTAGCCTGTGTAGCCCAACAAATTTCTTATGGAAAGACACTGATATCTCTTTCTCAGATTCAAATTTAATCTCTTCTTCTGCAAATCTAATTTCTAATGCTTTATGATAAATACTTTCAAGAAAACCAGGCCCAAGCTCTTTATGAACATCTATACAACAACCAATAA
>JAGLWX010000431.1 GCA_023133185.1 Fidelibacterota bacterium | reverse complement strand
AGAAATTTTATCATGAGCAGCTGGAGTAGTTGAGAAATTGGTCCAACTTTCCGCTTGCTTATCCTGAAATACACGGATATATTTTAAATGTATATGGTCAGAGTCAATTTAGATAAAATTATTTTTTACCCGCCCAGTAAGGGCTATGCGATCATTTTGAAAGAGATTGGTGGAAATCGACAGCTTCCGGTTATTGTCGGAGTTTTCGAAGCTCAATCAATTGCTCTGGCTTTACAACGGGTGAAAATGCCTCGCCCCATGACTCATGATTTATTTGTGCGGGTTCTGACACAATTGGGCGCTTCGGTTCAGGAGGTGGTCATCAATGACTTAATCGATGGGACGTTTTATGCGAAAATTACTCTGAAAAATAAACATGATCAATCCCTGGTTCATATTGACAGCCGTCCCAGCGATGCAATCGCGATTGCCCTGCGGGTTGATGCGGATATTATAGTCAGTGAAAGCGTAATGGAAGAAGCCGGTCAACTGCTGAATTTACCTGATCTTCAGAAGCATCCGCCGGTTAAAGAAGCTCCAACTGAAGATGATCTTCTCGATCGTCTTATAGAATTAAAGACAAAATTACAGATTTCCATCGACGATGAGAATTATGAGCTGGCAGCCAAACTGCGCGACCAGATATCATCGCTCGAAAAAGAATCTAAGAATAATTAATGCTATATGAGTGACAAATAGAGTTTGTCACTTTTATTTGTTTTGAATCAGCAGTTTGTATGCTTTTTCGGCTGCTTGTTGTTCCGCATCCCGCTTTGTGGCGCCGATTCCCTTGCCAAGCAGCTGATTGTCAATAAATACAGCAATCGTATATTGCCGGGCATGATCGGGACCTTCAATATTTTCAGTTTTGAATACCGGGAGTTGGCAACCGGTTTTTTGGCAATACTCGAGTAATTGCCCTTTATAATTATAATCTGATATCATCGCAGCTTTTTCTTTACGGGTGATGATAAACCGCTTTATGAATTTTCCAGCTTCTTTTAAACCACGATCAAGATATATTGCACCGACAATGGACTCCAATGTGCTGGATAATAAATTCTGAAGAGTTGATGAGCATTGCAGGTCAAGACTTTTATCGACATTGATATCGTCTTGAAGATTTATTGATGAAGCGACTTCATATAACGTTTTACCATTGACCAGAATAGACCGTAACATAGTCAGTTCGCCTTCCGGTTTATGCGGGTATTTCTTGTATAAATAATCAGATACAACCATATCCAGCACGGCGTCTCCGAGGAACTCTAGCCGTTCATAGGATTCTGATTGAGACAACGCCGCTGATCGGTGGGTAAGGGCTGTCGATAATAAATCGGGATGTTTAAAAAGATACCCGATCTTCTTTTCAATTCCGGTCGGGTATCTCTTCTTGAAAATGTTTAATGAAAATGCCAACGGATCAGGACTCGAATATTTTTGCAGCCAGAACGGCGTTGTGACCGCCGAATCCAAAATTACTACTTAACCCGGCTTTAATATTTATTTCGATTGCCTTATTTGGAGTGTAACAAAGATCGCAGTCAGGATCCGGTTCTTCATAATTGATCGTTGGCGGTATAATCTGATGTTGAAGGGAGAAGCAAAGCGCGATAAATTCAATTGCGCCGGCGGCTCCTAACAAATGTCCCGTCATGGATTTAATGGAACTGATATTCAGATCGTATGCGTGTTGTCCGAAAACGGATTTCACTGCCAGAGTTTCATATTTATCATTTAATTGTGTGGATGTACCGTGAGCATTGATATAACTATAGTCTTCTTTGGGAATTCCGGACATTCTGATGGCAGCCTCGATCGCAAGCGTAGCACCTTTACCTTCCGGATGGGGAGCTGTGATGTGATGGGCGTCGGCTGAAAATCCGTATCCGGTCAATTCCGCGTAGATTTTAGCGCCTCGTTTAACGGCATGTTCCATTTCTTCCAATATGACAATACCGGCGCCTTCACCAATGACAAAGCCATCGCGCTGCAGATCGAATGGACGGCTGGCTCTCTGTGGTTCGTCGTTCCGTTTTGAAAGCGCCTTCATGTTGGTAAATCCGGCGACTGCAAGCGGGGTAATACTGGCTTCTGTCCCGCCGGTTACGACGACGTCGGCATCGCCCATCAGGATATGCTGCATGGCAATACCGATTGTGTGTGATGAGGTCGCGCAGGCAGATGTGACCGAGTAATTTGGTCCCATAAAACCATGATTGATCGCAATTTGTCCCGGAACGATATCAGGGATCATCATCGGAACAAACAAGGGACTGACAAAACGGCTGCCCTTTTTTATTAAAATATTGTGGTTGTGTTCCAGAGTTTGGATTCCACCTATTCCTGAACCAACAATGACGCCGACACGTTCGGGATTAACATTACTGTCTAACAGACCCGAATCTTGCAAAGCCTGTTCTGATGCAGCAATGCCAAACTGAGTGACTTTATCCATGCGTTTTGCGTTTTTCGGACTGATCCATTGACAGGCGTCAAAATCCTTTACTTCGGCGGCAATTTGTACCGGAAGTCCACTGACATCGTATAAGGTAATTTTACCGACGCCACTCACGCCGTTAATCAAATTTGACCAGAATGTGCTGACATCATTTCCAATGGGGGAAATGACGCCCGTACCAGTCACTACGACTCTTTTTTTCATAGAGATAATATCTTTATTTAAGATTATCCAGGTAGTCTACAACATCACCGACGGTTTTTAGTTTTTCAGCTTCCTCATCGGGAATTTCAATTTCGAAGTCCTCTTCCATTTTCATGATGAGTTCAACGGTGTCAAGGCTGT
>JAGLWX010000430.1 GCA_023133185.1 Fidelibacterota bacterium | reverse complement strand
CCGAACCGCAACTAAGGCACATCGTCATAAACTTAGAACATAATCCGCGAAACCCGTTTGATTCCACTTCGTTTCATTGAAAACGGGTTTGCTTTATCTCGTCTTCAAATTCCAATGGAAATTATCTTTCTTTAACACAATCAAAATATCATTCTTCGTGTCTTTGTGTTTTTGTGTTTGCATTTTCCGATCTATCTTTTTATATTTCGCCAACTAACGAAATGTTGAGGTTATTATGCGATCACTAACAAAATTATTCAAGGCTCTTTCTGATACAAATCGCTTGAGGATACTGAAAATGCTGGAAGTCAAACCGTTGTGCGTCTGCGAGATCACTGAAGCGCTGCAACTGGCAATATCAACCGTCTCAAAACACCTGTCCAT
The DNA here is from genome assembly GCA_023133185.1 of Fidelibacterota bacterium. Lineage (GTDB taxonomy): Bacteria > Fidelibacterota > UBA2242 > UBA2242 > UBA2242 > UBA9312. Next base: position 1,526 of record JAGLWX010000430.1, on the reverse strand, counting down.
CCTCCGTGACGCCGGGTTTATTATCGACAAGAAAGACGGTAAATGGGTCAACTACACATTACAACCGGAAAACAGAGCAGCCATCCTCCTCCCTATCATATCAGAATGGCTTAAAAACAATGAAACCATTATTAAGGATGCCGAACAATTACAGACAATCAATCGATCAACTCTTTGCGGAATATAGAAAGCATATACGGATGAACCGGAAAATAGAATATAAAAAACTGATCTGGATTGTAGGAATATTCCTACTAATATATTATTTGCCGATTTCTAATAATCGTTTTACTTCGGCGATTTACGAAGCGCTTGCCCTGGCAAAATGGTACGCTCGTGAACACGTTCTGCTCTGTTTGGTTCCAGCGTTTTTCATTGCCGGAGTAATATCCGTATTCTTCAGCCAATCGACTGTTATCAAATATCTCGGCACATCGGCAAAAAAATGGCTTGCCTATCTTGTTGCTTCCGTATCAGGTACAATTTTAGCGGTGTGCTCATGCACAATTTTGCCGCTCTTTTCAGGAATCTATAAAAGAGGCGCCGGATTAGGACCAGCGATTGCTTTTCTCTATTCCGGTCCCGCTATCAATATATTAGCAATAATCTTAACAGCCCGGATTCTGGGCGCTGAATTAGGCATCGCCAGGATTGTAGGTGCGGTCATATTCAGCGTTGTCATCGGTCTTGCCATGCATTTTATATATCGTAATGAAGAAATCGAAAAGGCTAATAATCAATTTGCCGTGCCGGAGTCTGAAGATAGCCATCCGCTCTGGCAGACAGCCTTCCATTTCTTTGTGCCGGTAGCAATTTTAGTCTTCGCTAATTGGGGTAAACCAAATGCTTCCACCGGAACCTGGCACTTCATATTTTCCAATAAATGGCTTATCACCGGATTTTTCGGAATCCTTTTCGCTATTTCTTTAATCTATATTTTGAAATTAAAATATAAGCACGTCCTGTTTGCAGCCATCCCGGTTGCCATTTTAGCATTATCGTTTCCCGGAATTCCTCTTATCCCCTTCTCAGCAGCTGTAATTGCTTTAACAATTATTCTATCTATCGGATCTGACGAAAGCAAAGAATGGCTGGACGCTTCCTGGGGATTCGCCAAACAGATACTGCCATTACTTACGATGGGTGTATTGATTGCCGGATTCTTATTGGGCGGGCCAGAAAACGGACAGGGCGTCATTCCCAACAACTGGATTTCAGGACTGGTAGGCGGTAATTCGCTTTTCGCTAATTTCTTCGCTTCAATCGCCGGCGCTTTCATGTATTTTGCGACATTGACCGAAGTACCGATTCTACAGGGACTCATTGCCAACGGTATGGGAAAAGGACCTGCTCTGGCGCTGTTACTGGCAGGACCCGCTTTATCGTTGCCGAATATGCTTGTTATCCGCAGCGTCATCGGTACTCAAAAAACTCTGGTGTATGTTTCATTGGTTGTCATCATGGCTACGATTTCGGGAATGATTTATGGAGTAGTTTTTTAGACATGATAACAGGATGTACATGAT
>JAGLWX010000043.1 GCA_023133185.1 Fidelibacterota bacterium | reverse complement strand
AATTGGAAACTGGAAATTGGAAATTAGGGAAGACAGATTGGTTTATTGGTTATTGGTCATTGGTTATTGGTTGCTGGATAAAAAAAACAAGTATTAAGTATCTGATTTGATTTGAATAATGATTATTTCCCATGCAAAAAACTTTTACAAAAAAACAAGAAATTGATTAGTAAGGGGCTGAGGTCATGATGAAGAATAAAATTAAATACCTTATTTTCTTATTCCCGATTTTTATCGTTGCCGAACCGTTGAAAGTTGTCACTATTAATGTCTGGTCAGGACTGGATTATATCGGTTCGCTGAAAATGGGTGAATACGAACCAGATGAAATCCGCGAGCAGCGTTATCAATTGCTCATCGACCAGTTAAAATCTCTCGATCCCGATGTTATTGCACTGAATGAAGCCAACAAACTGCCCCGTTACGGACGTCGTATCGCCCGTGATCTGGGATATGATATGGTGTTTCATGTCGGTCTTGGAGGATTGCGGATGGGACCGTTAGGACTGCCGCTGAATCTCCGTGAAGGTGATGTTATCCTGACAAAAAAACAGCTTCAATTGAAAAATGAAGGGCGTAAACAACTTTCCGGCGGTCATGTGGGCAATTTCTTTACCTGCCATTTTGCCGACGCTACCCAGATCGTAGCAGCGTCAATTATCGTAAACGGGAAAAAGATATACATGTTCAACACCCACTGGCACGCCTCAAAGTTCGCCAACCGGGAAACCCTGATACCGCTAACCGATCGATATCTTGAGGGATCACTTGACGGTGAAGAATTTCTAAAAACTATTGATGAGGCTGTCAAAGGTAAAATCTGGCGATTAGATGAAGCTGGAAAAACCGTCGAATTTATCGATAAGATTGCCGGTAATAAACCTGTGATTTTAATGGGCGATTTTAATGATCTGAGCCAATCGGAACCCATTGGATTATTGCTAAACGCCGGATTTATCGACACATATCCGGCTGTCAATAATGATCCGAGTTACAGCTGGGACGAATACCTGAATAGCAATATTCAGAAGTACTATCTAAAAGATCGACCGGACGAAGAAAATGCCCGCCGGGATCGTATCGACTATATATTTTCAAAGGGGAAGTCACTGAAAATCATCAGATCCGAAGTTGTCTTGAACACAATTGAAAAAGGACTTCATCCTTCCGACCATTTTGGTGTGATGACAGTTTTTGATATTCAAGCAGAATAGCATAAAACCGACCGCACTATTTATATTTTTTAACTCACTTGGCAGGCTACTAAAAAACCTTCCCCTGAATCCGGGAAGGTTTTTTATTTATTCCATGACCTGCCGTTGAAATACTGTCTTTGCAGGAGAGACAATCTGTTTAACTAAAGAGAACTACATCCGGCGGCTGTCAGACTCGCGAAGATAGCGTGAAACTTTTTGATTTCAACCGACACTTCCGTATTTTCCGGCATGTTCAACAGTCGCTTCCACATTGCCGCTTTAGCCCGTTATCTTAATGAAATCCTGCCCGGCACGGTGATCGGCGACATCTTCACCTTTCGAAAAGACGAATTCCATATTACCCTCCGAAATTGTGAAACTATCGAAGATATCCACTGCAATTTCCGGGCGCCGCTGCCCTACCTGACATTCGAAGAACAGGCTCCCCGTCCAAAACGAAAAGTTGCGATCCTGAAAGACCACACCGGCACATCGGTCGCAAATGTTCGCTGGCATCGCTCGGACCGCCAGGTACTGATCGAATTGCAGCACAAAATGGGTTTCCTGCTATTTCAGTTGTATGGCATTAACGGCAATGTGTTTTATCTGAACAAAAACCTCGAAGTCGTCGGCTCTTTTAAAAAAGCCCGATCCGCGCCTGAGCTTAGCCTTACCGATTTTACAGTTTCAGATATTCCACCTGTCGATGAACCGGCTTTTCGCCAATTGCTTACTCAACATCCGGACAAAGCGCTAATCAAGTTCCTTTCCCTGATTCCGTTATCCATTTATTCGCAAACCCTTATCCGGGAGATTTGCCACCGCAGCGGAATCGGAGAAAAGACCCTGACTGCAAACCTGGCGCCCCCACAGATCCAACAACTCTTTCAGGAATATTCAAGCATATCTACGGAAATCATTGAGAAATCCGTCTATGTCTATGAAACCAATCCGCCCCTGTTTTCCCTCGTGGAACTCCGTCATCTCTCCGGTTCACCATTCCAGAAATTCGAATCCGTTGCCGAAGCTACGAGATTTTTTATCTCCCATTTTTACCGGGCGAATGTCTTCAGTGATACCCGCCGGTTCCTGCTCCGCCGTCTCCAGAATAATCTTCATCTTCTCCAGCGCAAATCAGTGAAACAGGAAAAAGAGTTGGCGAAACTCCCAACCGCCGACAATTACCGAAATTGGGCGGATACGATCCTGGCGAATCTCCATCGAATCGACAAGCGCCTCTCGTCCATTACTCTTCCAAAACTCGATAATCCCGACGAAGATATTACCATTCTTCTGAATCCCAAACTGACGGCGTCGGAAAATGCCAATAAATATTACAAAAAAAGCAAGATTGCTGTGAAATCCAGAGAACAACTAAAACAAACGATCGAAACCACCGGGAACTCTATCAAGCGCATTGCCGTCTGGGTCAGAGATGTGGAATCCTGTCAGGATTTAAAGACACTCCGAAATATCAAAGCATCCATACCCAAAGAACTGCTCGAACAGAAAGCCGCCGCTGATGTAGCGACGCGACTGCCCTACTATTCCTTTACAATAGGAAAATATACTATCCTTGTCGGGAAAAGCGCCAAAGACAACGACCTGCTCAGTTTCAAGCATGCCAAGCCCGACGATTTCTGGTTCCATGCCGAACACGGTCCCGGCTCCCACGTCATCGTCCGCAACCCCACCCGACAGGAATCGCTGCCGGACAACATCATCGAAACCACCGCCGGGATTGCCGCATTCTACAGCAAAGCCAAACACTCCGGCATAGTACCCGTGATCTACACCAAACGTAAATATATCTGGAAACGCAAAGATATGCCGCCGGGCAAAGTGTTCACCAAATTCACAAAAAGTGTGATTGTGAAACCGGTGGCTCCTAAGTTTTCTTCACTTTAGCGCAAAAAATAAAAAAGATTAACCCACGGATTCATCCGGGGGGATAAAGGTTACACATCATGTTTCCGACTTCAGTCGGTATGCTCTGGCTATGGGATTGTACTCTGTAGCCCGGAGAAAACCAATTTTCAGCGAAGCCAAATTGGTTTCAGCTTTTTAGAGCGAAGCCCTGTAGCTTGAACAAACAAGAGTGTTTGTTTTACTTCTTATTACATTCCAGAGCCCCGAAACGAGAATGAAAAAGCAAAACTTTGCGAAAGCTACATCCATATATTGAAAAGAACTCCGGTTGCTGTCAAAAACTCTAATTTTGGAGTACAGCAACTGTGTTGATGTTACACTGACACAGTCAGCGTACTCCATATATTCTATCGAACAAATATCATCTTATTTGTCCTGGAATATTTCCCGCTTGCAATCCTGAGAAAATATATTCCCGAAGCCACCATCTCGCCATTCTGGTCTGTTCCATCCCAATTCAACTGATACGAACCTTCTTCCTGAAACCCCTTTAGAAGAGTTTTGACTCTTTCACCTCTGATATTATAAACTGTAAGTTCCACATGACATTTACAGAATGAATTTATACTACTAATACCAAAACAAGATTTCTTCTAAATTTTTGCCAAATGAACTGCCCCGCCGCAAGCAGCGGGGTATCTCACCGGTAATATTTTTATATGAGACACCAAGTTTTCTCATACTCTTCCTTTTATAGGGTAACCCCGACGCAAGCATCGGGGAATTCTCTCGATTAAAATATAAAATTCTATGTATGTTTGATAAAAAGTTGTAATCTGAAAAAATTTATGACAACACTAATATTTTTTTTAGTGTCTATCTAATTTGTATGTAGGGAAAAATTGAAATTAAATAAAGGTGATCAAAATGAAAAGATGGAAAATAGTCCTGATTACTGTTGCTGCTCTGGTTGCTGTTGGGGTAGTAACAAAACAAGTAATGGCAAATAAAGACTCAAAAAATAATAAAGGCTATAAAACGCTTATATTGGGAAAAGGTACAATAGTAGAAGAAGCGCTCGCTATTGGTAATATTACTCCACTAAATGAAATTCAGGTCAAATCCAAAATTCCAGGTATTGTAATTGAAAAATATATAGAAGTTGGTGATCATGTAAATAAAGGTGATATTATTGTAAAAATTAAGCCCGATCCAACACCCAGAGAACTGACTGAAGCAAGAAGAAGTGTGGAACTGACAGATATAGCCTATAAAAGTGCTAAAGTCATATATGAACGAAAAAGGGAATTATTAGAAAAAAAATTAATTTCTAAGCTTGAATTCGAATCTGATGAATTAAAATTTAAAGAGGCTCAATTACAGAAAAATTTAAGCGAAGATAGACTGGCACTTATTGAAAAAGGTTTTACCGGAGAAGTTGAAAGTGTTGTAAAATCACCTATTACCGGTACAGTACTTGAGAAATTTATCAATATTGGTGATCCTGTTGTACCGCTTACTTCTTATCAGTCGGGAACTCCTTTGTTTACTTTTGCTGATATGAATCAGCTTATTTTCCGTGGAACAATTGATGAAATTGATGTAGGAAAAGTAAGTGTTGGCGTTTTGGCTGAACTGGAAATCGGCGCTTTACCGGGAAAATCCATTCAAGGAAAAGTAGTTCGCATTTCTCCAAAAGCCAGAAAAGAAAATAACGCTACAGTTTTCGATATTGAATTAGATATTATAGATGATTGCGGTATTAAACTAAGGGCAGGGTATTCCGCCAACGCTAAAATTATTCTTAATAAAGTGGAAGATGTTCTGACAATTCCTGAAAGACTTCTAACTTTTAAAAATGATTCTGTATTTGTTGAAGTGGAAGATACAACTACCGGAACAGTTTCCAAATGTCAAATTGAAATTGGTTTAAGCGATGGCATTAATGCAGAAGTAAAATCCGGCGTAACAAAAGACGATTTACTTGTTGAACGTCCTCCAAAAGAAATTCAATAAAGGATAGTTAAAGTGTTTATTAAAAATATTGCCCAGGTATTCAGGGAACTGAGCAAACAAAAGCTAAGAACATTATTGACGCTCTTTGGTATTTTCTGGGGAACAACAGCTGTTATATTATTATTGACTTTTGGTGCTGCTGTGAAAGCCAATTCCTCCAAAACCATGCACGGAATGGGTGAATCAATCTGTGTAATCTGGGCTGGAAGAACAAGTATTAGTTACGGCGGATTTCCAAAAGGCAGAAACCTGAGTTTTTATAAAGATGATGCTCAATATTTGAAAGAACAGGTTCAGTTAATAGATGATATTTCTCCACAGTATTCCCGTCAAGTTCCTGTAAAGGTTAATAATAAAAAACAAAACTTTAATATCAATGCAGTATGGCCGGAATTTAAAGAAATGAGAAATATGGTTCCCAGAGAAGGAAGCAGGTTTATAAATCCCATTGATATGGAAAAAAGACGTCGGGTAGTCTTTATTGGAAATGAAGTCGAAAAAACCATGTTTGGAGATAAAGATGCTGTTGGAAAATTGATGTATATCAATGGCACACCTTTTACAGTTGTAGGGGTAATAATAGAAAAAGAGCAGGACGGAAGTTATAATGGTCGTGATAAAGATGCTATTTTTATGCCGACTTCTACTTATTTGAGTATTTATGGTGATCGATATGTTAATAACCTTGTTGCAAGAGCGAAAGATGTCAATAAAACCGAACAGATGAAAAAGGCTATTGTTGCCGCAATGGCAAAAAAATATCGATTTTCCGAAGAAGATACTCAAGCCTTACCGATCTGGGATACAACAGAAGCAGATCAATTCCTCAATATCTTTTTTAACGGATTTACAATATTTTTAGGTATAGTCGGAGTAATGACCTTGATAGTAGGCGGGATTGGAATAGCAAATATCATGTACGTAATTGTGGAAGAACGAACTTCAGAAATCGGAGTAAAACGTGCAATCGGTGCGAAGAAACGTGTAATTCTTATGCAATATTTAGTTGAAACTTTTGCAATTGCCGCAGCTGGTTCTGTTTCGGGCTTTTTGTTTTCTGTAGTACTAATTTGGGGAATCAATCTGGCGCCTATTGAAGAATTTGTCGGGGTATTGATTCTAAATCCGGCAATTGCTGTTACAACAATTATCATTATTTCAATTATAACTTTAGTTGCAGGCTGGGGTCCGGCAAAGCGTGCATCAACTTTGGATCCTGTTGTTGCAATAAATAGTTAAAAATTGAGTGTATTATGGCAAAAAGAATAAATGAATTTATGAAAAATTTACTGCTTGTAAAACTTTACATTCGGGAATTAAAGAAAGAACGCAGGAAAATTTTCCTCACAATCGCAGGTATTGCCTGGGGAACATTGACAATAATTCTTTTACTATCTTTCGGACAGGGATTATCCAAGCAGATGTTGAGAGGGCAAAAGGGACTGGGAAATAACATTGTCATTCTTTACGGCGGACAAACCAGTATAGAATATAAGGGTCTTCCTCAAGGTCGTCGGATTCGTTTACGGGAAGAGGATTGTGGCTTTCTCAAACAGAGCATCCCCGAAATTGACAGAATTGCCGGGGAATATGATAGATGGGGAATTACATTTAAATATGGTGATAAAGTAGTCAATGAACGTGTTCGCGGGGTCAGTTCCGTCGGCTATGAAGATATGCGTTCGCATTTTCCACAACCGGGAGGTCGATTCATCAATGATAATGACATGAAGTTACGACGCCGGGTTATTTTTATTGGCAATGAATTGAAAAAAAACCTGATGGGTGATGTTGACGCAATTGGAGAAACAATTTTTCTCAACAGCATTCCCTTCACTGTAATCGGCGTAATGCAGAAAAAAATGCAAATGGGAATGTATGGCGGACCTGATGCAGATTGCGGTGTTATGCCGGCGTCAACCTTCAGAGGTATATTCAATAACAATTATGTTAATCGAATAATTTACCAGGTTAATGAAATAGAAAAATCTGATTTTGTAAATCAACAGGTTCGCAGAGTGCTGGGACGAAAATATCGATATCATCCCGATGATAACAGCGCTTTACATTTTTGGGATACAATCAAAAATGCAAAAATGTCAGCTAAAGCATTCACAGGAATTACCATTTTTCTGGGGGTAATTGGTGCAATGACTCTGATCATCGCTAGTATCGGGGTAGCAAATATTATGTTTGTAACTGTGAAAAAGCGAACTCGCGAAATCGGCATCAAACGAGCAATTGGTGGTAAAATATCTCTCATTAAAACACAATTTATTATCGAAGCGCTTTTGATTGATCTGTCCGGTGGTTTTATTGGCGGCGCCATAGCTTATGGCATTATCAAAGCAGTGCAGAGTATTCCAAATGAAAGTGCGGATTTCGGCAAAAATATGGCTCTGCAGATTCTTGCCAATCCGGAATTTTCCTGGACTGTTGCTTTGAGTACCGGAACAATTCTGGGAATTGTGGGATTGTTGTCAGGTTTTTTTCCTACCCGCAAAGCTGCATCTATCGATCCTATAAAAGCATTACATTATGAATAATACTGGAGATTTATTATGATAAAAATGGAAAATATCAGAAAAGTTTATGATACCGGAAAAATAGAAGTAGAAGCTCTGCGCGGAATTGATCTACATATTAAAAAAAGTGATTTTGTTACCGTCATCGGACCTTCCGGCTCTGGAAAATCAACATTGATGAATATTATGGGCTGTTTGGATAAACCCACTACCGGTGAGTATAAATTAAACGGACAAAATGTAAAAAATATGAATGATAATGAATTGTCTGAACTACGAAATAAAGAGATTGGTTTTGTATTTCAGAATTTCAATCTTCTACCTTATGCTTCTGCTTATGAAAATGTGGAAATGCCGCTGCTCTTTGCCGGAATAGGCGGAAAAAAGCGTAAAGAAAAAGTTGAATATATTCTAAATAAAGTTGCACTTGGCGACAGAATGGATCACAAGCCAAATGAACTTTCCGGCGGACAAAAACAGAGGGTCGCCATTGCCCGTGCTCTCGTTAATGATCCTAATATCATTCTGGCTGATGAACCAACCGGTAACCTTGATTCAAAATCAGGTAGAGAAATTATGGAACTTTTTGTTGATCTCTGGAAAGAAGGCAATACAATTATCATGATCACCCATGATTTACGTGCTAAAGACTATACTGATAATTTTGTAAATATTACTGATGGATGTATTATATAAATCTTTTGTATATCTCAAATTCTTTGTTAAGTGCAATATGCTATTTGTAGTGGTATTTTTGAAGTAATTTGTTGCTTCACAGTATAAACGAAAGTTATTTTTTTTATTCTATTAAAGAGAATGTCTCAAACGCTATTATTATAGATTTTTGCTTTGCT
>JAGLWX010000429.1 GCA_023133185.1 Fidelibacterota bacterium | reverse complement strand
ATTTACGACACCGCTAAACCAGTAAGATGTCCCGATGTTATAGGAATTAACGTCAATTCCCGTAGTATTCCAGATGCGGACAGAGCTTGTATCGCCACCCAGTTCAATAGTGAGTGTAGTTCCGCCACCGGCAATAGTTGTATCGGCGATAATACCGTCAAATTTGACCCACGTTCCTTCATAGTCGAGACTATTGGCTTCAGTTAAAGAAATATCCTTCGCTTCAGGCAGGCTGTTACCGGTAGATAATTCTTTATACTGGAAATTGATAATCTCAAGCACATTATTATATTCAGTAACTTCACCTACAACAATCAATTCATCGCCGCGATCCAAACCGGGAATCAAGTCATAGGCAAACAGATTGATTCCTTTACCGGACTGATCCTGTAAATAAAATTTCGTGTATTTTGTATCAATCACTCCGGAACCGATTGTTACAATTCCTTTCACGGTTACCATTTGATCTTTGTATTGTTCTTTATTGGCGCGAATGACAGCTAATTCAGTTACATCCGCATCAGCGATCAATATTTTCTGAACAGCTGATTCTCCATAATTATCGGCGCCGTCCCACGCTACAACCTGGTATTCAAGTTCAGTGTATGCCGCCTGAGCAGGAATACTGCCCATCCAGACATTGCCGTTATCCTGCCACATGTCGGTTTCATTATTTAAAATACCGCCTACGCCATACTTGATTTTCGCCGTAACAATTGTCAGTCCTTCGACAGGAGTAATAGTAGCCGTAATTTCAATCTCCATCGATGAGGTAATAAAATCCTGTGATAAAGCAACATTAGTGATTGACGGAGCATCGGGATTAGCAGAATGCGTTCCCAGACCGTCAATATTATCCTTTTCAAATTGATCCCATTCACCCATATCGAAAACAGGGTTGCCTGTCAAAACCGTATTTTTTCGCCGCAAGGTCAAATTTTCAATGATTTTATCAGAATTTTCAGGCTCACCGATAGCATCAACTAAAAGTCCATTCCTAAATAAACCACGAGCATCATCTCCATTAAATCCAACGACATACCCGGCTGCATTATACGCTAAAACCTCATCGGCAACACTCTGAATTTCAGATGACGCTTGATCACTGGCAATTACATAAACATCACCAGGCTCGAGGCTTATTCCAGTTGGAAATTCATAATATGTATCTAACCAACCACTTCCTGCCGAAGAACCTCTGATTACATAATTAGATAAATCAACTGAAGATTCCGAAGCATTATAAATTTCTATCGCTTTATTATAGCTCGAACCTTCAACGTATTCACTAAAGAATATAGGCGACGGACTTCCATCAACGACAGTTATTTTGACTGTATCAATAGCAGTAGAGCTGCTGTCATCGGTCACTGTAAGGGTAAAAACTAAAACGGCGTCCGAACCCGGAGCCGTAAATGAAGCGATTGATTGTTCGGGATTAGTAAGAGTAACCGATGTACCGCTAAATTGTGACCATAGATAAGACACAATTACACCATCGGGATCACTGCTATTTGAGCCATCCAATGTAACTATACTTTCATAACCAACGACCTTATCTTCACCGGCTTTTGCAAAGGGTGAAATATTTTCTGATGAACCAGCAACATGTGCTCCAAGAAATCCAAAAGTATTCTGATCGCAAACAGTCCATTCCGAATCGTTGGCATTTGTTCCGGCGGATGCGGCCCAATCGGTATTCCCTGAAAGTACTGTTGGTTTTCGTACAAGAGTATGTTCTCCTGTCGCATCTGCAACTCCGGCAACTGCCCATTTAACATCTTGATCAGGTACGCCAATAACATCGATTAAAGTCCAGTTCGTACCGCCATCGCTGGTCACTTCAAGCCCACGAGCATCGTTACCGTTAAAATGAACAACACTTGGATAGGCAAGTATTTCATCTGCGACAGCTTTTAGAACCGCATCAGCGGCATCTGTTGTAATTACCCAGACGTCATTCGCTTGCAGTATTGTACTGGATGACCATTTATGGTAGTATTCCCAGCCGCCACCATTTGATGATTGAGCAATACGATAATTTATTAAATCTATCGGACTTTCGGTTCCGTTATAAATTTCAAGGGCTTTATTATTACTCGTCCCTTCAATATATTCACTGAAGAAAATATCATTGCCAAAAATCAGATTAAATGTCAAAACAAGAAAACATAAAGAAAATACTTTGAATTGCATTTTATCACCTTTCATTAATTCAATTTGCAGGAAAAATTAGACTTTTGGATTTGAAATAACAAATGATTTCAGATTTCCAAGGATAAGATAAATTATTTAGGCGCTTCGCTACAAAAATTATAAAATCAATGACGACTTAGTAATTGACAGTAGTGTTCAATTTAACTATTTTAAAGGCACAAATATGGGACGCAGCAGGGTAGTTAAAAAAAATAAATTCTTTTCAAAAAACCATCGGTTATTCAACAGATACCTGGTACTCCTCCTTTTGATACTGATACAAGGTCGGTTTGCGTCCGGTTTAGAATATAAGGTTGAATTTGAAAATATTCGACTTTTCAGAGGTCAATCGAAAATAAATATTTTCTCCATTGCTCAGGATTCGGTAGGATATATGTGGTTTGGCACAAATAAAGGTCTGTTCCGGTATGATGGATATAACTTTAGGAGATTTTCACATAACCCCAAAGATAAAAACGGAATTTTAAAAAATATCATTTACCGGATGACAGTAGATCCTCAAGGGTCTCTCTGGATTTCTGCCAATAAAAATATCAGTAAATACGATCCGGTCTCAGATTCCTTCGTCCATTATACGGATGATTCATTTGTGAGATCTTCTCTTTTAGATAGCAAGGTACGTTCAATGGCTTCCGATAGTAATTCAATCTGGATCGGCACTAAAAATGGTCTGTATCAAATGAGAAAATCAGATGGAAAATTGAAGCATATTTTATTATCTCAGAATCTAATAGAAAACTCAAAAAACCCCCAAATATATGAACTCCGTATTGATAATAAGGGAATTCTCTGGATTGGAAAATATGATAATCTTTACACATTGAGTACAAGTACTATGCGGATTGAAAAATTCAACCCATTAGATATTAATTCAACAGAATCTATATACCAAAATATTTGCGCAATTCATATAAATAATACTGATGATATCTGGTTCGGCGCCAATTATAATGCACTATGCAATTTTGTTCAGGATACTATTCATAAATATAGATTTTGGAATGGGGACAAGGAAATAACGCGTTCGAGTTTTATACATGATATTGCGGCAGAAAAAAACGGTAACCTATGGATAGGAACTACCAGAGACGGTCTTGTTTATTATAATCGTGAAAACAGAAATTTTACTTATGCACTACGAAATAACGACAAAATAACAGGAATTGACGATACCAATGTTAATAAGGTATTTATCGATAAATCGGGGACAATTTGGGTTGGTACTTACAAAACCGGATTATTTAAAAGTAAACAATCATATTCATTCTACAATTATGAAACAATTATCAATCCTGACGATTCCTCAAAAAACGATTATATTGTTGAAATTCGTGAATGTTCCGATGGAAATATCGTTCTTGGTTTAGATGGAAATGGGATTGCATTTTTTGAACCTGAAACCGAAACATTTAAATTTTTCAAAAACCGGAATAATGATCCTCATAGCCTTTCTTCCGATCATGTTAATTCCATCTACGTTGATAATGATAGTATCATTTGGATTGGAACATCGCTAGGATTGAACAGATTTAACACACAGTCTCAAAAATTACAAAATTACAAACCAAATTCAGATTTGACTCAATTCGATTGGTCAAATAATGTCAGTAACATTTTTGAAAGCTCTGACAGTTGTCTTTGGATTAGCACATACGACGGTTTTTTATATTTATTTGACAGA
>JAGLWX010000428.1 GCA_023133185.1 Fidelibacterota bacterium | reverse complement strand
CTTTTCCGTCACCGGCGACAGCCGTTAAGTGCGGTTTCAGGGGTGGTTTGGTAAAATTATAATCCGCATCATAAATCTGCTGCATCGTCCGTTTATTTCGGATAATATCCTTGAAATCAATGCCAAAAAGACAGGCTATCGCAAATTTCCGGGTTGTGTTGACATTCAATGAAAAATGTCCGGACCCGTACGTAAAGGCCAGGTTGGCGGGTTGATAAACATATTGAAATAATCCCGGCAGCATCGTATTCCAAACGCGATCATCATCGGACTGATTTTGTGCTTCGAGCAGGATTGAACTTGTCAGTCCAATTTGATCGGATTCATCATTATCGGTCTTTCCGAAATTTGGCTCGCCAACATCGGGCATTCCATTGGCCTCGGTTCCATCGTCATCGGGACTCACATAGTCCTGATCATAAGGACCAATACCATCGGAACCGACATCATCCATTATCTGTTCACCGTAATCCCAGGCTCCGTTATTATTATCGTCTTCATATATACGCCAGTCTCCGTCTTCATCACCCTCCCAGTGCCATTTGGGTTCGCCGTAATTACCGACTGGACCAAAAATATAATTTCCCCGGGGATTATCCTGGAGTTCATCAACTAATCCATTATCATCATCATCAACACCATTAAGTGGATTCCCGGGACTTTCCAGGAATGCATAGCCAAAGTACCCGAGACCTGTTCTTCCACGGTTATCAATACCGTCATGATCCCAGCAGTAGGTAATATCATCAATTTTGTCGAAGTACGCATGATCGGGATCATCTTTTATTCCTCCAACCATCGCATCGACATACATACCAAATACAACCGTTTCGAGGTCCTTATGACTCACATTGGCAATATCATAGCGAATAATCAGAATATCTTCCGCTTCTACAGCAGCCCATTGATATCCCCGGACTTTCACTTCGAATCCCAGCCCCCTGCGACCATACGGAAATCCGGCTGAATCGATGGCACTGCCGATAAACGGATAATACTCAAACTCATCATTATCACGATCATCCATCACATAATAACTCTCCTGGTCGGCACGTACATAAGCGCCGAATTCACCATTCCACAGACCATCACGAGAACCTTGCAAACCGGGATAATCGTAGGGCCAGCTTGCCGGCCAGGTTTCCGGTTTATGGCTCATGGCACAAGAATTATCAATATTATCAGTACCTCTATTAAAATATCCGGGAAGCGGTTGCCATTGCCACAGATGAGAGCCATCCGGGGCAATCTCCTGACTAGTAGGTTTGGAATAGCCACACGAAATAATGTGCACAGTATCACGATTTGCACTAATCACTTCCGCACCGGCCATCATAATAAATTCGAAACCGTACACAAAACCAGTGCCCTTCGGCCATTCCATTTTAGGCGGATTGTAACGATGTCCCAAATTGCCATAATTCGAAAACCGGGTTAATACCAGATTGCCGTCATGAATACCGGTTCGACGGTCTTCAGGACCTGCAAACACCACTTGCATTCTTATTATCAATATAGAAATAATAATAAATGACTGTAATATGACTGACTTGCGCATCTATTCATCCTCTGTTAGAAATCGATGTTTAATCCGATAACAACCCGACGTGGTCTGGAATAAAAATCAGGCCTCAAATCCACTTCATCCAATGAAAAATTTGGATTATTTAATAACACTTCAATGTTAGGTATGGTCCGATATGGGTGTCTTGCATCGCCCGTACTTGTATATACACGCAACTCGTTCAGCCGATCGGTCAGGTTAAATATCATACAAAATAATTTGATTTTATAATTATTCATCTTCACCATCTTGTATATATTCAGATCGATGTTGTAGGTAACCGGTTTACTGGCGCTGTTTTCAAATTGGGTTGTTAATTCACTACCGGGATTACTGGGGGTGTAGGGCTGGCCGGTTGCAAAACGGCCAATAACAGCAAAGCTCCAATTCGACGGATCACCGTAAATTAAAGAAGTATTAAAGGTATGCCGCTGATCCCAGTCTAAGGGCAGGACTTGTTTTTCTCCTTCAGCCGGCGGACTGGATTGGAAATTTACAAAAACCGCACTGGGATCCGATGCGTTTCCCATTGCCACCTGATAGGTATAATCGATACCGCCCGAAAAGTTATTGGAATAGGCTTTATTCAATGAAAAAATAACACCTTTCACATTACCGTAGTCGCGATTGATATAACGGGCATATACTTTATCGTCCCGGGTACTGATGATTTCCTGACTTAATAAGTTTTTAATGTCTTTATAATAAATTGTTACATCCAGGCTGAATTGTCCGGCGAGTTTTTGCTGAAGGCCCAATTCGTAGGCAATGGTCTGTTCCGGCTTCAAGTTGACATTACCCATTTTTGTTTCGAGCCCACCCAGTTCTATTTCGTATTCATAATTATTATAGATCGCATTGAAACGCGGAAGCTGGAAAAAATGTCCGTATGACACATGAAAAACACCATTATCCGAAACGGGATAGGCCAATCCGAACCGAGGACTCAGCTGGGTCTGAATATCCGCCCTCTTTAACTCCGATTTAAGCCGGATGCCGTCATGAATATCTGTCTCTGCGCGCAAGTCTATGGGTATTTGAGCAACCGGATCCCAGTAATCAAAACGTAAACCGATGTTGACAATCACCTCTTTGAATTCAATTTTATCCTGGGCATACACCGATGCTTCCAGTGGCTTTACAACATAATGATTATTTTTCGCCGTATTGATCGCCGGCACACTTATAGAATCCGGTGGTTCATAATTAACACCATACGCTACGGTAGTGGATGAATTGTAGTCCAGCTTGTGTTTTTTCAACTCAAATCCGATTTTAAACTGATTAACCTTATTAACCTGACTGGTCAGGTCAAATTTTACAGACTTTGCCGACCGTAAAATGTCATAACGATTATTCTGGGTACCTCCGAAATAAAAGCTGTGATCTGAAAATGCGCTACCCTGATAGTTCGAATCCAGCGGTTTCTCGTAGAGATAGAACCAGGTGTTTTTTGAGTAATTTGAGAGGTTCAGGTTATAAAATGTTCTGTTGGACAGAACATGGTTTACACTGAGAATATGGTTATAGTTACGATCATGGGCAGTACCAATCCCATCTGGTGAGTAGCGTCTTGAATCACTATAGGATTTTGATTTTGTTTCATTATAAAACAGGGAATAATTCAGTTTAATTTTGGGTGTCAGTTTATAAGATAGCTTACCGTATCCTGAAAATTTAGCACGACCGTTTAGAGGTATATAAGTGCCGTCACCATTCATTAGTGTGTCCGGAATATCGTAGCCGTACTGCCGTTCTTCCTGAGTCGGATCCTTTTGAACATTATAAACATTGTATTGAATCGGTACAGTATCATCAATCAGGACGCGTCGCTGTCCGTACAACCAGCCATCGGTTTGGAAAAAACGAAGGGATGTGTAAAACGAAAGATCGGGAATAATCGGAATCGGACCTCTCAGATTAATGTTTATGTCTTTTTCATTTAAATTGATTTTATCCAGATTCATGAATATATCGGAATTTGATGTAACGTAATCACCAACTCCCAAAGAGACACTTCCACCGAAATTTTTCGCCCCTTCTTTCGTAATAACATTGACAATCCCCGACTGCGCCTGCCCATACTCAGCATTAAAGGTACCACTGATCACCTGGAGTTCCTGAATCCAGTTGTTCTCCATGGCAATTGAACTGCCACCATCATACTGATCGGTTACCGGTACTCCATCGATTAGATAGGCGATTTCACCACCCCGGCCTCCACGGATATGAAACGTTCCACCCGCATCTCTGACTACACCGGTCTGAAGCTGAATTAAATCTCCCAATTCCTGCACCGGCATGGTTTGAATCTCTTCAGAGGATACATAGGCCGCCGTATTTGTCCGGTCCATCTCGATGACTTTCCGGGTCCCGATGACAGTTACCTCTTGACCTTCTATCGCTTGCTGAGCAATAGAAAAATTTTGAATGGTCGTGCGGTCGGTGTTCACCTGGACATTAAGTACCTGAACCCGTTCATATCCGATATAAGAACAGATGAGTGTATGCGTTCCGGGAGGAATATTTATTATAAAATAGTCGCCATTGATATCAGATGCAGTTCCCAGGCTGCTGCCTTCTATATATACGTTCGCACCAATGATTGGAGCACCAGAATTCTTATCTACCACATTTCCCATAATTTTACCGGTTGTACCAGCCCAGGTACCGATGCCGGTCAGCAGCAATATTAAAACGATCACAAATACACCATGTCTACTCATACAATACCCCCAACGGAATTGCTTAAATTTTCCTTCAATAAATCAATTGCCATAATTTCAGTTATGAGGTTATTACAACCCCGATGTAAGATAGCGGCTTCCGTTTAAATTTTCAAACCATCTGTAATTTCTCAACCGTCATCCAATGAATATTTATTCCCTAATAATAATGCACTGTAATTTTATAGATATTTTTAGTAATGTCAATACATTTTTTTTATTTGAGTCGTTGATACATGAATTTCGTACATCTACTCGGGTTTTTTATAAAAACCTGTTGGGCAAATCCATAACGAAATATATTCCCATAATAATGGTTTACTGTAATTAGAGTGGATATTCATCTTGTGGTATGAGTATTTATTTATGAATAATCTGTAATTTTTATTTTAAAATTTATAAAAATGTTCTATTTTATACTCGATGGATTTAATAAATTGACGAAAAATAGGGATATGCACAGTCTGAATTAAGGAAGGATTTACCATTACACCAACATCAAGAGAAGAAATTTTACTGCTGGTCGCATCACTATATTATAAAGAAGGCTTAGGGCAAGCAAAGGTCGCCAAACTGGCGGGTATATCACAGACCAACGTATCGCGATTATTGAACGAGGCCAGAAAAAGGGGCATTGTGCAGATTCAAGTCAAACCGTTTTCCCCTCGCGATGAAGCCCTTGAAAAACAAATAAAAGCCAAATATCATTTTAATCATTGCATTGTCATAAAAACCTTCCCCGATCAAAACAGCGAACAATACCGTCATACGATGGGTCATTTTGCGGCACCGATATTAAGTCAGCTGATTAAACCAGATTCCGTTGTCTGCGTCGCTGCCGGACGCCATATGACCGCCGTCACTGAAGAAATGAAACCGACCCATTCTACTTTTAATGTAGTATTTGTCCAGGCTATCGGAGATATTACCACCCAGATCCAGGAAAATGATGCGATCGAGTTGACCCGACGCCTGGCAAAACGCTGGAACGGACAATACTATCGCCTTCAGGCTCCTGCTATCACTCCGAATAATCGTAGTTATGAAATTTTTGTTGCCCACGAACAAATAAAATTTGTATTAAACCAAATGGACCGTGCGAATTTAGCATTTGTCGGAGTCGGTAATCCGGTTACCTCTGTTTTTTACAATAATGAATTTACAGAACAGCATGAACTGAATGTTTTAAAATCGCATGGAATTGTAGGAGAGATCTGCGGTCACTTCGTTGATCAGGATGGCAACGAGTGTGAGACTGCTTATACGAATAGGATTATCGGAATCAATCTGCAACAGTTAAAACAGACACCCGAAGTTGTTGCCGTGACCGGGGGACGAGACCGGGCAAAAGCAGTCCGTGCAGCTGCTAAAAGTGGCATCATAAAATCATTGGTTATTGATGATCAGGGCGCAGAAGAATTGATTCGAATAAAATAAATATTTTTCAGAAATAATCTTTATATCTCCATCGCCTATACCCTAATAAATTTTGGTCCAAGTCTTATATTGGTTTAGTAACGATCGAAGAAATCAAAGAAATCGCACATAGGAAACTTTGTTTAGAATGCTCTCATAATCGGCTCTATAAATTGGCTTACAACCCTTTCAAAAGTGCTCAATGACAGCGAAATCAAGCGCCAAGAAAATTGAAAATGGCTATCTAATACGGCCTGACTTTAACCTTAATATTCCAACCGGTGAAGCAGGCAAAGATCTCGGATTCAGTTATCCGATGGTTAGCATCCTGTACAAGTAATATCGCCAGGAAATTGTGAAAATATTGGATCAGGATTTTCGGTAGCTGTCAAGTGAAATTGAGTACGATAAGAGTTATTTTGGAGAACATAAGAAAGATTCCCGAGGGCGTGGTTTTCGAGGGAAGATAATCGTGTTTGGGATACTAAAAAGGGTATTGTGATCTACACTTACATATTCCGTCAGGAGGATATTTCGTTAATTTTTCTGCCGGTTCGTTTAATCAAACCCTAGATTCAAGTGTTAAGTGCAA
>JAGLWX010000427.1 GCA_023133185.1 Fidelibacterota bacterium | reverse complement strand
CATATTGTATTAATTAAACTGCTCAGATACATTAAGTCCAAATATATAGAAAATTTAGAGGTGATCGATGAAGGTGAATTTTGGGAAACTTCAAATAAAGAGCGCCTTAAATATTTATTTGATTTCCTGAATGAAAAATTGAATGTGATTAGCGATATATTAGAAGGGAATAAAAATAATTTTTCTAAATCTGACAGTCCGGAACAAATTGCCGACAAATTTGAGGAATTGTTGTCAAAATACATGTTCAAGAATAAAAAAGGCTGAGCCCATCGCATGTACACTGACATAAGCGCCTTCAATATTCTTTATGTTATCGTACCCACCGTCCAGGTACTTGTGTTAAGTTTTTCCCGGTACTTACCAACAAGAAACCATCACTTAACTCAAGCCGGAATAGCTACCACCCAATTGGTTGCACCTGTGATCCGGCTTAAGTCAAATGATACAAATTTTATTCCGCTTTAATTGATGCATCAAAAGAAATTTTCGGGATCGTTGAGGTTTCTCCTTAAAAACCTTAGATTTTTTATTAAATTTAAGCAATGAATATTTACAGCAAGAGGATACCATTTGAAAAAACCTGTATTAAAGACAATACATCTTCCGAAACCGGCGGTTATTTTACAGGTTGCTGCGTCTTCTAAAAAATTATGGGTATAGATCATGAAACAGTCTGATAGAAACCAGGTTATTCGCCACGCTTTTGACACCGATATAGAGTTAAGCCTCGATAATGTATCTTACCGGGATTATGTCGGCGATTTTTTCTCTCGAATGATGGATGAAGATATCGGCAAAGGCGATGCATCACTGACACCTGAACAATCTTATGAAACATCTCTGAAAGCCAAAATAATCGCTAAATCCTCCGCAGTCATCGCCGGACTCGATGAAACCATATTCTTTATATCCCGTAAAAAATTAACCGCCACTTCGCCTTTCAAAAACGGAGACGCTATCGAAGCCGGTAAGGTTCTGTTACACATCGAAGGCAAGGTAGCAGAGATTATTACCATCGAGCGAACAATTCTTAATATTCTTCAGCGGCTGAGTGGAATAGCGACGGCGACAAGGTCATACGTAGAGCGGATTTCTGAGACAAATGCATTCGTCGTCGGCACCCGCAAAACTCTGTGGGGATTGCTAGACAAGCGCGCGATTCAGTGCGGCGGCGGATTGACTCACCGGCTGGGACTTCACGATGCGGCAATGCTGAAGGAAAACCACCTGGCGATTCTGCGAAAGTCGAAAAACCCCGATAGTCTGAAACTGGCGGTTACGGAAATGATCTCAGCCTATCCTTATCTGCGCTTTATCGAAATTGAAGTGACAAATACGGATGAATACCGCGAGATGTTAGGCTATATGAAGAACATCACGGCTCCGTTCCCTTTTGTCATCATGTTTGATCATTTTGCACCGGAAGACATTCCCGCACTGATTGCCGAAGCTAAAGCAAAAAAACTCTACAATCATATCCTGTTTGAAGCATCGGGAAATATATCTATTGAAACTATACGAGATTATGCCGAAAGCGGTGTGGATGTGATTTCAATAGGCGCCCTGACCCATTCCGTAACGAGCGCTGATTTCAGTTTGTTATTCGATTCTATCTAACCTGAATTATTCATAGCCACTAAGGCACCACGTATGTACTGAGCGAAGTCGAAGTGACACAAAGTGATGTTTGATGGAATCGTAAAAAGACCCGAATCTGTCATTCTGAGAGAGGAACCCCGATTTATCAGGGAAAAATCTCTAATGACCAATGCGATTTTTCTTTAGCAATCGAATTAGTTATGGAGATTCTTTATTCACTTCGTTCTTTCAGATGACACATATAATCGCTTTCTGAGATTTTTCGGATGGTACTAACGTTACAATGAAATATCAGCCAAATAAATTCAGTTTAAGATAATTTGTTATTAAGCGTACCTATATATCAGATAATTTGTTATTGCGATACACCTATATTTGAGATAATTTGTTATTGACAATCACGGTTTTATGGTATAATTTGCTAATATGAAAAAGCGACTTTTATTTAATAAATTAAAAAACCATCTCAGAAA
>JAGLWX010000426.1 GCA_023133185.1 Fidelibacterota bacterium | reverse complement strand
TTATCAACATTTGAGGCATCAATACTGTGGTGGAAGGTATATTGCATCGTGGTCATATTCAGATGGTTATTATAAAAACGGAAGCGATTGCTGCTGTCGAAGTCGGCTACCAATTTTATATACGTGCTTTTAGAAGAGTCGGCATAAACTACCAGCCCGGTATAGGCTGAGCCGCCTGAATGATTATTGTAGCAATAAACATCACCCTCAATAGTGTAATTTTGGTAAGTTGTTTCTCCTGCTAAAGCAATAGCCGCTCCATTATAGGAGCCATCACTATCCTGTAAATGACCTACATAACTACCACCGTCTGCTAAAGTTGCCGGAGCAGAAGACATCGCAATAGCCTGCATGGCTTCCTCGCCTGCCCGGTAAAGTTGCCAGTCAGCGCTTGCTGCGCCCGACTCAAAATCCTCTGTAAAGAGGACAGTTTGTGCCTGGGCAAATGAAAAAGCCGCAATAAGCGTAACAATTAATAGTAACATTTTCCTCATGGTCGCCTCCTTTTTTTACTTTTACCGATAACGCTTGAAAGTAAAAAACCATTTTGAACAAGTCAACTTATTTATTGAACTTACAGTATAAAATATTGAATGATTTAAATAAGTCAAAATCATTGCAAAAAAAACGGCTACAAACAAATGAAAAATTTAAGGATACAGAAAGACGATTAGTTGAAACATTAGTAGATGAAAATAGCGGGATAAGAAACGGATACGGGTTTTCTGTTTTATAACTTTTTGCTTGCATCCACAGCGGAAAATTGGTCACTATGGGGGTAGAATAATCCTGTGAGCCGAAAAATATCTGTTTCCCCGACGGAAATCTCTTGACATTTTAAATATTGTCGTGTAACATAGTATCGCTATGAGTTTTAAAGCAACCAATCAATAAGGAGGAATTTATTATGGCAGAAAAAGTTGTAACTTGCGGAGTAAAGAAAGAAAAAGGTTACCTCTATTATCTCGACAAAAATGGTAATGTGGCTCGTTCCAAAATGGCTCGCGGCGGTGATAAGGGCGGCGGTGCCGAAGTCATTAACCAGGCAGGTGTTAAAAGAGAAAAGGGATATCTGTATTTCATCGACAAAGATGGTGATGTATCCCGTGCAAAGATGGCAAGAGGAAGAAAATAGTACTTTTTCTTTAGCGATCAACAAATTTAATAGTGAATAGACTCCGTCAAGTGGCGGGGTCTTTCATTTTTATTAACATGTAATTTTCTCAAAATATCTTATATTAGTAATGATGGAAACACGACTCGCCAAAAAAGATTTTTTACTGCTCCTGATCTGCCTTGTTGTGGTAGTGATTGCCGGTTATTTTGAAGTTACAAATTACCACCGTGCTTTTCCTGAACATTCGATTGATTTCCAGGTAAACCGTAAAGAATCGCGCGACATTGCTCTGCAATTCCTGGAAACCATGGACGTTGATCCGGGTGCCAAAACTCATGCGGTTGCCTTTGACTTTGACAACACCGCCAAAATATTCATCGAAAAAGAAATCGGCGTCGAAGACCCCGAAGAGCTATTAACTAACGAATTTCGTATCTGGCAATGGACAAACCGCTGGTTTGAACCATTATCGCGGGAAGAGATCATCGTTTCAGTGACCCCCAAAGGTGAAATCACCCGGTTTGAACACAAGATTCCCGAGGAGTCCGCTGCTCCTTTGCTTTCTATCGATGATGCCAGACGATTAGGTCACCGTTTTTTAAAAAATATCATAAACATTAATTTGAATGACTGGGAGTTTATAGAACATAAAACCGAAGTCAGACCCAATCGTGTCGATTACCAGTTTACCTACAAAAAGAAAAATGTCGAAATATATGACGCAACTTATCGTTTTGAACTCATCGTCCAAGGCGATAAAATCGGTCGGTACAAAGAATATTTACACACCCCTGAAGAATGGAAGCGTAATTACCAACAATTGCGTTCCCTGAACGCTACGACCGCCACCATAGCAGGTGTATTGTCTCTCCTGCTGTTAATTGCTGTTTTTGTAACCTTCATTATCTATTTGTCGAAAAAACAGGTCAATACCAAAACACCCCTTGCCTTTGGCATCATAACGTTCGTTCTGAAATTCCTTTCCGAACTAAACCTGCTGCCTCTTTATATATTTCACTACGACACCAATCAAAGTCTCAGCGCCTTTTATAGTGGATTTTTTATCGGAGTATTTATCCAGTCGTTGTTGCTGGCATTATTAATAACAGTTATAACCGGCGCCGGTGAATATATGTATCACAACCGGTTCCCGAATAGAATACCACTCGGCAAACTGTTTTCACTCCGGGGTTTGAAATC
>JAGLWX010000425.1 GCA_023133185.1 Fidelibacterota bacterium | reverse complement strand
CCCTGGCGTTATTTACCTTTATGGGTGCCTGGAATGATTTCCTGTGGCCCTTGATTGTGTTGACGAAGGATTCCATGTACACACTGCCGGTGGTTCTTGCCAATTTGATGGGCGAGCACGTACAGGATACGGAAATGATGATGGCCGGTTCGGTGATCACGATTCTGCCGATCATTATCGTCTTTCTGGCGATGCAGAAATATTATATGCGCGGCATTATGCTGGGCAGCGTAAAAGAATAATTGGAGTAACATTGAGTTTTCCGAGAGATTTTATCTGGGGCGTGGCGGCAGCCAGCTACCAGATTGAAGGCGCTATCGGTGAAGATGGTCGGGGGACATCAGTATGGGATATGTTCTGCAAACAGCCCGGTAAAATAAAAGGCGCCGATCGCGCCGATGTCGGTCCCGATCATTATCATCGATGGCGGGAAGATGTTGATCTAATGGCTAAGCTCGGAATACAGGCTTACCGCTTATCAATTGCCTGGCCACGGGTGCTGCCGGATGGTATCGGTAAGCCGAACGTAAAAGGATTAGCCTTCTATGATAAATTGGTTGATGGTCTATTGGAAAATGGCATTGACCCCTGGATTACGCTTTTTCACTGGGATTATCCTTACGAACTATTTCTGAAAGGCGGCTGGCTACATCCCGATAGTTCCGACTGGTTCGCTGAATATACCCGTGTTGTTGTGGAAAAACTCTCTGACCGGGTGAAGTACTGGATGACTCTCAACGAGCCGCAATGCTTCATTCATTTCGGTCATCAGACCGGCAGCAATGCTCCCGGTCTGAAACTCAATTTTCCAGAGGTACTGACCGCCGGGCACAACGTTTTACTGGCTCACGGAAAAGCTGTTCAAATTATCAGAACTTATGCCAAAACGCCGCCCCAAGTTGGCGCTGCGTTGGTGGGAATCATTTCGGTTCCTGCAATGGATACGCCACAGGACATCGATGCTGCCCGCCAGGCAACATTTGCCATCATGGAAAAGAACCTCTGGAACAATACCTGGTGGGCAGATCCTATGATTCGGGGCGAGTATCCCGCCGACGGATTGAAAATCTTCGGTTCTCTGATGCCCAAGGTTTTAGCGGATGATATGGAGATGATCCGGCAACCGATGGATTTCTATGGGGTGAACATATACACCGCAGATAAAGTTAAGGCTGGGGAAGAAGGGTGGCAAACTCTTGTTCCCGAACCCGGCTCCGCCCGCACCGCTATGGACTGGACAATTGTCCCGGAGTCTCTCTACTGGGGACCGAAATTCCTTTATGAACGTTATGGTCTGCCGATTGTAATTGCCGAAAATGGCATGGCGAACCTTGATTGGATCGGTGTTGACGGCAAAGTGCATGATCCTCAGCGGATCGATTATCTCAACCGATATCTGAAAGAATATCAACGCGCTATAAGCGACGGTGTATCTGCCAGGGCTTACTTCCAGTGGTCAATTCTGGATAATTTTGAGTGGGTCGAGGGATTCAGCAAACGTTTTGGGCTGGTCTATGTGGATTATGTCAATGGGCGACGCATTCAAAAAGATTCTGCAACTTGGTATAAAAAGTGTATTGTTACCAACGGTAAAAATTTAAATGTTGATTTATAAAATATTATCGAAGAGATCAAAAATTAAAAATGTTCAAATATGGAGTAAATACAGTAGAGTAGCTGAAAGTTCAGAAATCTGGTTGTACTAAAGCATTTTTCTTAGGATGAATGTGTATAGTTATGTAAATAAAGTCAGGTTTGCGGTTTGCAAGACTGAGATTTATTCTAAAAACCGGAAAAATACCGGAAACTCAAAATTGAGGTATCTCTAATCGTCTGATTATCAGTGAGTTACGGGACAAAAAATTTTACCTTACAAGCAGGGGGTCACAAGTTCGAATCTTGTAGTGCCCACATCCTTAACACATTGATAGTCAGTCGGTTACAGTAATGTTGCAAAAGGCTAAATAGCCCAAAGCGGGCAAAAGTAAGCTGCAAAATGCGGCCATTCTGTGCCGTCCTTCTCCGTCGAGAGGAGTAATCTTCCCCATCTAGTTTCCCCGGTAAGCTTCCCCACACCGATGATACTGTTTCTCGTCGGAAGATTCAGCAACGGTTAATCGTAGAATTCGATAGTTTTCCCCTTTTTCCCCTGGTTTCACAGGTATTTTTATACAGCCCAAGAACCTCGATAAACTCTGGGATAACCTCAGTCTGAACAGGGTACTGTTCAACGAATGGCTTTTAAAAGCAATGTCTGCATAACTGCAAAAAATGACACTTAATAGCACTCTACCAACCCGCCACTTTTCACAGGTGCCCCCCTTGTCGTCACCCATCTCTGAATTTCTTCCGTCGTAAACTTGTTTTAGCAACGGCTTATAATAATTCACCCTGCTATAATATTGTCACACATACTATAAATACACATTGTTTGTTATAGTTATTATTGTTATACTATAATAGCGATAATTCTTATTATAGTCAGAGGTAACTATGGATATTAAAGATTTCAGTGCAGGAACTTACCAGCAGCAGACTGGTTATCGGAGTTTTCAGCCAGTCGAAATAAACCATGAATGGTCATGGTCTGAACCTACTATTGATACTCTGTTGGAGCAGGCGGCATTCAAATTAGGGGAATTGAATGCATTTTCTCTCTATGTACCGGATGTCAATATCTTTATCCGGATACACATGGTCAAAGAAGCGACCAGCTCCAGCCGTATTGAAGGCACCCGAACCGATATAGATGAAGCCGTTATGGATGAGAAAGACATCCAGCCGGCAAAGCGGGATGACTGGCAGGAGGTTAATAATTACATCAATGCGCTGAATTATGCTGTTGATAGGTTGGCAGAATTGCCGTTATCGTCCAGATTGATTCGAGATACTCACCGAGTGCTAATGTCTGGTGTTCGTGGTAAAAACAAACATCCGGGTGAATTCCGTAAAAGCCAGAACTGGATTGGTGGCACTACGCCGGCGGATGCTATCTTTGTTCCACCGGTTCATACATCTGTTCCAGAGTT
>JAGLWX010000424.1 GCA_023133185.1 Fidelibacterota bacterium | reverse complement strand
TCGCTATTGCTCATTACCAATTTGAAACGATCCATCCGTTTTTGGATGGAAATGGAAGAGTTGGTCGATTACTGATCCCACTTTATCTGGTCAGCAAGAGAATCCTGGCTAAACCGGTTCTTTACTTATCTTCCTACTTCGAGAAACACCGGAGTCTGTATTATGATAATCTGCGATTTGTGACAGAATCAAATCGAATGATCCAATGGATTAAATTCTTTCTGATAGCGATTACCGAAACTGCCAAGACAGGAATTCAGACCATGCAGAGTGTCCTTGCACTTAAAGAGAGGCTTGAGGGACAGACAATTCTTCGGCTGGAGAGGAAAGTGCCCAAGGCAAAGCAGTTATTGAGTTATTTATATACCAAGCCTTCGGTAACGGGCTCTGAAGTTGCTGAAGTGTTGGGAGTGACGCCAATAACTGCAAATGGGTTGATTGATGATTTTATCAATCTGGGGATCTTACGCGAGGTTACTGGTGGCAGGCGGAATCGCATCTATACCTTCGACGAGTACCTGAGTCTTTTTCGGTAATCGAAGGCTTTCCCATAAGTATCACAAAAGCCCAGGAATATTTTTCTTACAAGCAGGGGGTCACAAGTTCGAATCTTTTGGCGCCCACACCTTAGTTGCTTCAATTTGTATAATTGAACAAATTTAAAGTAAAATATTTTTTTGTGGACTGAACTGAGCCACCCGCCGGGATCGAACCGGCGACCTGCTATTTACGAAACAGCTGCTCTACCAGCTGAGCTAGGGTGGCATAGAAAAAGCGCGAAAATTTACAACATTGACCAGCATTTTGCAACGGCGTTGTGCTTTCAACAGGGTTTCATCCAACACAACCTCAAAATTAATTATAGATACAGTTCGAAAAATGACGGGCTACCAATATTTACTCAGGTCTTTGAGTGAGTTGTAAGCGGGAAATACGAAAAGGCAATTCAGGAAAAAGATGCCATTATCCAGGAATCACAGGTGAAAATAGAAAAATTATTAAAAAGAAAACCTTGACAATCCGCTAAAGATATAAGAATTTTGTTACGGTATATTATATCGTTACTTTTTCATTCGTAAATATTGTTTGGTTACTTAAAAAGGGGTTCCCCTGCGCATATAAATAATTGAGTGGAGATGAATTCGGATGACGGATAAATTCAACGTTAGTAAGAAAAAAAAACACGCCCAGCCTTACGACACTAAAATTGCAGAAAAGTGTAAGAAATGCTCCGGTGAAGTTGTGTATCGAAGAAAATCTTATTTTGGTAAAAAGACCTATTTCAGAATCTGTAACAGCTGCGGATGGTATGAATTAATGGATCGTGAATCGTGGAGCAATATCGTTAATGTCATTAATAAGAGTGATTCTGCCGATAAAAAGAAGTAGAAAAAACTGATTTTCATTGAATATACTCATCTTAGCTGCCCTTTCTAAAGAACTTGATCCTATTCAACGGTATTTAACGCCCGAATACCAAAACCAAAAGCACGTTCATCTGGATTTTCTAAAAATATCCATAAGCTTTAAAGAAGACAGATCGTTTATTGCAAACTATATGACAAAGAATTCGATTCAGCTGGTCATTAACGCCGGAACCGCCGGAGCCTTAAATGACGGATTAGAAATACGTGATATCATATTTCCATCCAAATATATAAACAGTCGATCAAGCCGGCTTTCCGCGGGTGAGCTTTGCATCCAATTTAATAATTCCATATCACAAATACCTTCAGACTGGGTGCAATGCTCTTTATATACAGCTGAAAACGCCATTATATCCGAATCGGAAAAACAGGCGGTAGCGTTGAAGACCGGCGCTAATACAGTCGATATGGAAGCGTTTCAAATTGCTGAGTTTTGCCGTGAATTATCAATTCCATTTTGTTCATTGAAAGTGATTTCAGATA
Source organism: Fidelibacterota bacterium (assembly GCA_023133185.1). GTDB lineage: Bacteria > Fidelibacterota > UBA2242 > UBA2242 > UBA2242 > UBA9312. The sequence goes on along the minus strand of JAGLWX010000424.1, from coordinate 2,052 downwards.
CAGCCGATTCAGCCACAGTGTCTATATTTAAAAAGAATCTTGATAGTACAATTGATAAACTGAAAAAAGAGTTGAAAACATTAATCGATCTGTTTCTTATAAAACCGGAATATATGAAAAATAATGGATGATCCCGGACGCATATCGGTAATTATTCCCACCTACAACAGAGGTGATGAGCTGAAACGTGCGATAAAGTCCGTCCTGAGCCAGACATATAAAAACTATGAATTGATCGTTGTTGATGACGGATCAACTGACAATACAAGCCGGATTTTATCAAGATTTACCGATAAAATACGATTTTACTCCAAACTCCATGGCGGCGTTTCATCAGCGCGAAATTTCGGATTGGAAAAATCTGAAGGTACCTGGGTTGCCTTCCTGGATTCGGATGATTATTGGCTTCCGGAAAAATTAGATCGGCAGATGCAATACATTCGGGAGCATCCGGATATTATGATTGTCCAGACCGATGAAAAATGGATTCGAAAGGGTAAATTCGTCAATCCCATGAAAAAGCATCAGAAATATTCCGGTTGGATTTTTCCCCGGTGTCTGCCGCTGTGTATTGTCAGTCCTTCGGCGGTATTGGTTCACCAGAAAGTTTTCAACGATGTGGGAGTATTTGATGAAAACCTGCCGGTATGCGAAGACTATGACCTGTGGTTGCGAATTGCTTATAAGTACCAGATTGCCCTGATCCCGGAGAAATTAATTGTTAAAACCGGTGGGCATTCGGATCAGCTGTCCCGTCAATATTGGGGGATGGACCGCTATCGCATCCAGGCTCTGGAAAAATTATTGAAAGAAGATATTACCGATGACCAGCGGGAATTGGTGCTAAAAGAAATTATTAAAAAATTGACTGTTCTGGAAACCGGTCGCCGGAAACGATATGATCTTCCCAATATCTTCGCCGGAAAACTAAGTGAATATCGGAAAAAACTCGATGCAGTCCATGGAACCGGTCGTTCTGACCATTCGCCAAATAAATAAACACAACACAACCTTTGATGTTTTTGTTCATCACCCGGTGGTGGATGATGCATCTTTTTTACAAAACCCAATTCTTGTGCAATCATCTGAAAATGGTTATAGGATAGTATATGGATTTGATTTTTTACAGACCGATTGCCAGGATGACGACCGCATTGTGGCGTACAGTATTCCGGAATCATTGGATTTATTATCGATATTAGCGCTTATTGTTAAAATTCAGATGAATAAGCGGGCGCTGTATCCTGTTGAGATTGGAAATCTTTTATCCGTAGCTAAAACATTTAATATTCCCGATGACGATATTTTGCACAGGCTGTTTCCTGAAATAAAAATCACTGCTCAGAACAAATTAATCGAACAGTACAAGTCAACGACATCAATTCAAGCCGCTCTTCGGGAGTATTTGATTCGAAAAAATGCTCCTCTGAAAACATGGCTGTCAGTGGCTGATTTAAATGACCCGGAACGAAAGCAAATCGAGAATTTTATTAAAAAATTCCGACCCACGCTAAGTGTATTGGAAGAAATTATGCTGTATCTTTCTGAAATAAAGACCAGAGATCAAAAGGATTTTGCCGCGGTTTTAAAAGATTTAAACTGGGAGAAATATTTTCAAGCCGGCGATATTGCGCCAAAGGATTCTCTGGCGCAATTACGGACGGCGGTTTTTCAGAAACGATACCCTCAATTGTCGATCCATAAAAACACTATCGACAGCGATATTAAAAAACTTGATTTGCCGAACAACGCAACGCTATCCTACGATGAATCTTTCGAAAAGAAGGAGTTAACGCTGCAATGGCGATTGCGAACTACAAAAGATTTGAAACGTCTGCAGCAATTAGGCGACGACATGACTATCCAAAAAATTCGGCAAATTATAGATAAATTATAGATGAATCTGAAAAATTGTTTTCTGCGCATCTTTATAACTGAATCCGCATTAAACGATGCCGTAACCGGCGCTATTATCGAGAAATATCCGGGGCGAATACAAAAGATTGTGCCGGACGATTATGATATAAGTGAAGATGTTCGGGGCATGGACCC